>JAITAN010000154.1 GCA_031284105.1 Treponema sp.
CCGTCAAGGGCGTCATCCTTGTCATGGGCGCCTTGGGCATGGCCACCATGTGGGAAGCGGTGTTCGGTGATGTGGGCGTGTCCCTTATCGCTGTTCTCAACGCCATGAGAGCCATGCGGCCATCAAGTTTTATAAAGCGCGATGTAAATCCTCCCGTTTCTTGATATTTTTATAAAGCGGGACGCAAAACTCCCGCTTCCTTGCTTTCTTATAGAAAAAGATATTGTATTTCAAGAGAAAAGATGGTATTTCAGGGGAAGATGTAGCATACTTCAATGGTTGGCTAAAGGCAGACAAAAGATAATGAACGCCCTCAGACTTCCGGCTTCAGGCGCCCGGTATAGCGCATAAAAACGGCGTGTCAAGCCTCTAGCGCCTCAATCCCCGTTTTTTGGTAAAATGCCGTATCCGTTGAAACGAATAGGTCAAGCGAGGAAAAAGCAGGGAGACAGCTAATGGCAAAAATAACCGATTGGGTGCCGGGCAAGCGGGCAAATCAGCTTGTCAGGGCGCGGAACCGGATCGGGATCATGATGCCGGAGACGCGGACGGCTTGGGGTATTCCCGAGTCGCGGTTTACGGAACTGAAAGATATCCACGATTCGGCAGAGATACTGCTGCAAAAATCCATGAGCGGCGAGCGCACCCCGGTCATCACCGAGCAATGCAAAGAGGCGTTCGATGCTCTGACTGCAAAAATACGGTTCTTCAAGGCGCACTACTTTCTTTTACCGCCCCTGACCAACGCGGATCTGGTGAACCTGGGCTTCACGATCCGCGATCCTCATCCCGCCCCCTCACGCCAGCCCACTGCGGAAGTGACGGCGGAGACCTACCTTGTGGGACGGCGCGAACTGGGACTGTGGATCCTCTACGCGTCGGGGAACCCGGAGGACAAGGCGAACAAGGGCTGCCGGATCTGGTACAAGGTTGTACCATCCGGCGGGGAGCCGGCGAGATCGCCCAAGGAACGCTCCGAGTCGTTCTATACGAGGCGGAGGAAGGACATGGTAACGTTTGACTATGAGGAATTAGGGAAGACCGCGTACATCGCGGTTTAGGTGGAAAATGGCGGACAGAAAGGAGTCTGGTGACCGCCGATTTCGGCGATCAGTCCTTGATAGGGATTGGCGAATAGGTTACACCACGATAACGTAACAAAGGTATGTTCCGCAGCGGCAGCCGCCGTGAAGACTAGGAATACGGTACGCGCATGAACGGCGTGCAAATTGAAAAGAGGTACCCAAAACCGGCGGCTTCCGGCAAGAATACCGCCTCTGCTTTAGGTTTTTGCTAAACGCGTTGACAGTCTACGCCGTTTCAAAGCGCATTGCAATATGTTTAGTTCTCTTATTCCCTCTCGTATAAGAGGAAAACTATTTTAAGGAGGACTCTTTTTATGAAAAAGATTCGTGATGGGAATTCCCATCGCGGCGGCGGCATTCGGGATGGCGGCGGTAAGGTATGCGCCATTTCTTCAGTTTTTTGTGAAACTATTTAAAACTCGGTTGACAATATTTAAAGATTGTTATAAAATACAATCGATGTATAAAAATTGACAACTGGAGGTTATTGATTGAATCGTGGTAAATTGTTGATTTTATTTTTCTCAACATTGCTTTCAGCTTGCGCGACAAATAGGCCGATGACAATTCAGAAGGCAGTAGTTATTGATGACATTTATAATCATATAGTCGCGGCGCATAATGAAGTGACTTTGGAAATACCAAACGGAACAAGATTGGCAATACTTGAAATCAATTACGATGACCGGTTTATAGTTACAGAAACAACCGAATTATTAAGAGAATTGACTTTAAAAATGAGAAGGGCAAGAGGATTTAGGCTGGTTGAAACGGAAGAATATACGCTTGAAAAACTAAAAGGAATATTAGATATTGAAATGTCCGGTTATGTTGATGATGAAGAAGCGGCAAGGATTGGCCATTGGTTAGGTGTTGGCGTGGTAATTTTAGGGGAAATATCAAGCAGTAACAATTACAATGTCCTAAGAATATGGGCTGTAGAAGTTGAATCCAGAGAAAGAATAGCAATTTCACGCAAGCAATTATAGGAGGAGAAAGATGGCAAAGAAGACAGGTGGAATGGGTTGTTTGATTTTGATAATAATTGTTATCTTTGTAATATATAAATGTTTTAATGACGAAGAAGATAAGGAATCATCGCCGGCAATTCCTGTTAAACCAGAATCATCGCCAACAATTCCTGTTGAACCAGAATCGGAGCCAGAAATCGTTGTTCCAACTTATCCCCAGGAATATTTGCCAATACATAAAGAACTGGCCGGTTTTTTCTCCGAAATAGCCGATTATTTTAAAGACGGAACAAAAATCGCTATAGATCCATTTACGCTGTCAAATGATCAAATAGTTTTATTTACAGAATATTTAACAAAGTCGGCAAATGAATATATTTTTAGTCAAAATTCATTGATAAAAACTAATAACGCGCAATATTTTTTAAGATGTGTCGCAAATCCAAATGATGACAAAATCGTACTAAGAGTAAGGGTGGTTGAAGTAAATACACGCGAAATAGTAGAACAATTTACATATACGCTTAACAATAATAATCAAATAAAAAATATGCTCAAATAATATGGATGGCATTTTGTCCAAAATATGGCTGCCGCAGGGCTTATACTCTGCTGAAAGAAAAATGTACAATGCGTATATTTGTTACAGGCAGCACGGGATTTATTGGAGATGCCGCAGTTCGTGAATTATTGGGCGCGGGTCATAAGGGTATTGGTCTTGCCCGTTCTAAGTCATCGGCGCAATTGCTGGAAAAGGCGGGGCGGCGATACAAGAGGGTTCCCTTGAAGATGTTGACAGCTTAAAACAGGGAACTGATTCCGCCGGTGCCGTCATTCATACATGGTCTATTAAAACAGTCAAGACGGATATGTGCAAGTCTTTTGAAATATTTATAAGATTCTTAGAGAAGATATTGACATATTATAAATAAAAATGTATATTCACAACAATCAGGAGAATAAAATCAGATGCTTTATTATTATCTATGTGCAATTTTTACGTCGATTAGTTCTGCGGTTAGTTTTGGGTTTTCTATTGAGGCATACTTGAAATCAAAATCTCGAAAAGATATAGCTTCAACAAATGCTAAATATGCCACATCAAGGAGTTCTTTGTTATTTCTAGCTTCAATCGGGTTATTTATATTTATTTCTAATCCATACTTAATAATGTTATCAGTAATTATGGTAGGGATTCAACTTTTTGATGGAATTATTGGTATTAAAATAAATATTTTTAAAACAATTGGTCCTATATTTACGGCTGTTGGAAATGCTATCGTATTAATACTTTTCTTACTAAATATAGGATTAATTTAATTGACAAACTATGAGAATATTAATAAATTTCCTTAAATAATGGATAATAAAATAAAGCAAAAACGACGCATAGCAGGTCGGTATATGCTACGGGCGCTAAAGCGCCCTCTGCCTTCCATTCGGCTGGGTCACTACATTCCCACGCCTCCCTCACCCACCTTCCAGCCCGCCCCTCTTTCGCGGTATTGACAAATTAAAATGTATTGGATAGAATAAAAATATTCCAAAACTTGATAGGGTTTGGATAAACATTATTTTGATAAACTTATGATAAACTTATATTATGTATAATACAGGGAATAATTTATGGTATTTTTTCCAATTATGGATTTATAAAATATAAATGGATTCCGGCAAAATGGATAGTAACATTTTTTGCGATACTGTTTACCGGAATTGGCGGGATAGGACAAATATTCACCATAGCCGGTCGAATTGAAAATAATAAAATTCAAATATTGTCCATGAATGACGGGAAAACATTTTTCGCATTTGTAATAGGGCAAATAGTGTTTTTAGGTATAATGACAATAGTATCAATAATAAAGCAAAAAGGTAAAAAATATGAAGAGAAAAATGTCAGGCGGGCTGAAACCATAGTTTCAGGCAGGCTGAAAGCGTAATGTCAGGGGCTCTGACCAGCATGGCGGAAAACGGCGGAAAATACGGCTTATAATCTGCGGCTGGTAAGCCGCGGCTTATAAAGAAAGAAAGGAAAAATATGCAGGCAAAGCGGATTATACCCTGTCTCGACGTAGACGAAGGGCGGGTGGTAAAAGGCGTTAAATTCAAGGGCATTCAGGACGCGGGCGATCCGGTCGAGATGGCGCGGCGTTACAATGCCGAAGGCGCCGATGAACTCACCTTTTTGGATATAGGCGCATCGTACAAGAGCCGCGCCACCTTGCTTGACGTTGTTGGGCAGGTGGCGCGGGAGGTTTTCATTCCCCTGTGCGTGGGCGGAGGCATCCGTACGGTTGACGATATGCGCGGCGCCATGAATGCGGGAGCGGACAAGGTGTCCGTATGCACCTCGGCGCTGAACAACCCGCGGCTTCTCGCGGATATGGCGAAGGCGTACGGCAGCCAATGCGTCGTACTGTCCATTGACGCGAAACGGGTGGGAGAGAAAGACGGCGTTCCGGTGTGGCATGCCTTCTCCCACGGCGGCAGAACCGATACGGGTATTGACGCAATCGAATGGGCAAAACGGGCGGTATCTTTGGGCGCGGGCGAAATCCTCCTCAATTCCATAGACGCGGACGGAACGTCGAGCGGCTATGACCTTGAGCTGACCAAGGCGATCCTTGACGCGGCGCCGGTACCGGTGATTGCGTCCGGCGGCGCGGGCAGTCTCGACCAGATAGCGGATGTGCTTTTACCGTCCGCTACCAATGCGGACGCGGCGCTTGTGGCGTCTATGCTGCATTTCGGAAAAACCACCATTGGTGAAATCAAGAAACACGCGGAAGAAAAAGGAGTAACGGTTCGATGGTAATCGCTTCAATAGATATTCAGGACGGAAAGGTTGTTCAGCTTAAACAAGGGGCAGAACGTATCCTTGAACGGGACAATGCCGAGCAACTCGCGGAAACGTTTGACACGTACGGCGAAGTGGCGGTCATTGATCTCGATGCGGCAATGGGGAAGGGATCGAATCTTGAGATGATAAAACCCCTTCTCCGTAAAGCGGCGTGCAGGGTCGGCGGCGGCGTCAGAACCGTTGAGCGGGCGCGGGAACTGGTAAGCCTCGGCGCTCACAAGATCATCGTGGGGTCAACCGCGTTTCGCACCGATAAAGAATTTGCCGTCAACACCGCGTTTCTCGAAACCTTATCAAAAAAGATCGGTCGAGAGCGCGTCATTGTCGCGGTTGACGCGAGAGATGATGAAATAGTCGTTGACGGCTGGAAAACCCGTACGGGGCTTCCGCTTATCCGGAGCGCCAAGGCCGTTGAACCCTATGCGGGCGAACTCCTCTTTACCGGCGTTGAACGTGAAGGTACCATGACCGGCATAGACCTTGAGCCGGTAAAACAATTACGCGCCGCGGTCTCCTGCCTCATCACCGCGGCGGGCGGCGTTTCTACCCTTGAAGAAATTGAGATGCTCGCATCGCTCGGCTGCGACGTTCAGCTCGGTATGGCGCTGTACACCGGCGCTATCAGTCTTGCGGACGCCTTTGTCCGCAGCCTCAACTGGAAGAAGGGCGAGATTCCGGCGGTTCACGGCGCCCGGACGCCGCACCCGCTTTCACTGCTGCCCGTTATTGCCCAAAGCATTGAGGGGCAGGTGATGATGACCGGTTTTGCGGACCGTGAAGCCGTTGCCGAAACCTTTAAACGCGGCAATCTCTGTTTCCACAGCCGCACCCGCAACGCGCTCTGGATGAAAGGCGAACATTCGGGCAACACGCTGAAACTCCTCCGTATACGCGCGGACTGCGACAGGGACGCGCTGCTTGCAACCGTAGAACCCGCCGGACCCGTGTGCCACACGGGCGCGTGGTCGTGCTTCGGGACAAACCGCGACTACACATGGCGCGGTCTCCAGTCCATCATAGCCGGCCGTTTCCGCAATCCCACACCCGGCTCTTACACCGCAACCTTGGATGACGAACTCGTACGCGAAAAAGTCCATGAGGAAGCCGATGAACTCTGCACGGCGGCCGCCCATGACGAAATCGTGTGGGAAGCCGCGGATCTGATCTACTTCACCACCGCGCTTATCACCCGCGCCGGCGTTACCGTAGAAGAAGTACTCGCGGAACTTGACAGAAGGCACAAGAAGTAATGAGGGGGCGGCGCCCCTCGTTCTGATGAGATAACGGCGCTGCCCAATAGCGGACGAGATACGCCGGTTTTACGCCTGTACGCGGTTGTTGACATCGCTTCCGGCGGCCTCGTCCCCGTTCCCGCCGGCCGAAGCCAAACGCGGCATCGAAAGGGGGTGGAGCTTTTTTGTAATACTCGAATGTCAGGGAAAACTTGACGGCGATGCCGTCGCCATCAAGATCATCGCCGGAGCCGTCTATTCTGACATCAAGGTACTTGATGAGACTATCAAAGCCGACATATTGCATACCTGAAAACCGGTTGTGGGTTTTGCTATTGTGCGGGTCCGTGCCCTTGACCCATGCGGTGGCTGGCCCGGCAAAACCGGTTACTACAACGTCCGTTCCAAAATCTTCAACTTGAGAATAGTAGAGTGCGAGTTGTGACCAATTACCGCCTACTTCATGTATCCTATATTCAATACTCACAACCACGCTATGCTCGTCGCGCCGGGTTAAATTAACAGACAGCGACCAGTCTGTATCTACGTTCTTGCTGTCATCTATTTCCGCATCGCCCTTCTCTACCCTTGGGGTAACACCCCATGTGAGGCTTTTACGTCCATGGCGATCGCCTTGCCGGCTAAATACGCTTCAATCCCTGCCTTCACTTTCGCGTTTCTTTCGGGATTGTCAAAGACAAGTTCGTATAGGTATACAAGGCTCTTGAGGTAGTAATCCACCCATACCGGATGCTCGTTAATGGCGGCAATCCATGCGTTGTAGTCCTGGTCGGTATGCACGTTTTGGGCGTATTCGGACAAACCGCCCGCCGCTTTGTTGGAAATAACGTTGAAAATAACAACATCGTCTCACTGATTATCACGATTTTGAGCGTTCCGCATGATATTAAGATAATCTATTCCAACAAGTCAGGTGATTGTTGCCAATTCGCCGGTGTAAAGCAAACCGGCTTCAAATACAACGCTATTTTTAGGATAAGTATCTTTATGAAGCGGATCGGGGAACGTATGGATACTATAAATAGGTATAGAAATATTGGCATTTACGCTTATTTTTGATGACATATACGCTTCAGACAATCCATCCATTTCCCAGTCAATTTCTCCATCAGTATTTTGGAGAAAGTACGAGCCGAAATATTCCGGTATGTAAAAATGATTTATCCTGTACATTCAATGTAGAAAGCCATTTATTGGTCTCCTCTTGTATATAGAACGCACGGTCAAGATAAAGCGCCGGAATCCTCAAAAGGTATCGCCATCCTCCTGGGAGAAAACTGGGGAAATGCGCGATAGCGGAACGAATAAAACAACGCAACTATCCCTTGACGCATAACTGCTCATAACCCTCCTTCACTCGGCATACGCGCGTACCGGCGGCCGCGCCGTATTCAGCCGGATATAGGTCAATGCCCGGACCGCCGAACCCTGTAAAGGGGGCATACACCGGAGGATACTTGCGTAAAACAATTAATACTCTTTTTATTATATTACCCTCTTTATTTGTCCTTTCCTATATTACTTTCTCAAAAATATAAAACAGCCCTTTCCTCCAATCTGCTTCTCCTACCTTTTTATATCCTAACTTTTTGTACATCTTTAATGAATATGGATTTTTTGAATATGCATCCAGCCGTATTGATTTTATCCCTTTTTTCTTCATGTTATCTTCTATCATTTCCACCGTTTTTGTTCCTATGCCGTTATTTTGATATTTTACCTTTACGCAAATTCGGTGTAGAATTATAAATTTATCATTCTTATATTCCCATTGCGCTTCTAAATATTCTTTATCAAATTCTTTATTTAAGACAAAAACAGATACAGATACAATTTTATTATTTATTATTCCTGCATACATTTGTTCTTTTATTATATCCTCCCGTATTATATCTTTGCATGGATACAATTCATCCCATTGTAATATATTATTGACAATCATATTTTCGACAACATCTTTATATATTTCCGCAATTTCTTCAAGGTCAGTTAAATATATTCTCTTGGTTTCCATATGTTATTTTATCCCTCCTTTATAAGGACTATTTTTGTCAATATTCCAACTCATTTTAGGCGCAATGGCGCGCGATTTGCACATAACTTCCTTATAGAACCGCCTTCGTAAATAATGCGGCGCTTACAAGATGCCTTTCTTGGAGGTTCGTTTACACAAAACTACCGGCAGGCTCGTGTTTTGCGCCGCCGCGTTACCGTCCGCAGCATTGCTTGTACTTTTTTCCGCTGCCGCATGGGCATGGATCATTTCTGCCAACCTTCGGCATGGAGCGTACCATGGTTTCCGGCACGATGGTTCCTTCATCGTAGAGCCATATACCGTCCCGCTTTTTGAAAGAAGCTTTCTCGTGGTGCCGGTTGCGCAGTCCGTTCTGTTCATAACGGGCTTCAAACTCTACCGTACCTTCCGCGTCATTGACGCCGCCTTTGTCTGCGGCAAGAACCGTCAAGCCAAGCCACGTTGATTTTTCACTCCAATCCTTCGTCTGCTTGAAATCAATGTCTTGTTCGCCTTTTTTGACGCACGTATTGATTATGTAGTCAATCGCATGAACCGCGTATGCCGAATACCTGCTCCGCATGAGCGACTCGGCGGTAGGCGGGTTCCGCGCTCCTGTGATGTACGGCTCGCAACACGCCGCATAGTCTTTACCCGATCCGCAGGGACAAATCATATATTCCTCCTGTAATAATTTACGGAACTCCATAAAAATCTTGTGCAGCCTCTATTTAGAGACTATCAAGTAACGCCGAAACATCGGCGGGAATAGTTTTTGCTATAACTTCACGCTCCATCACCTTTTGTAGGGCGGGCGGAACCGGTACCGCTCCGATCAAAGGTTCCACAATTTCCGCAAATTTCGCGGGATGAGCGGTTGAAAGCACCCCTATCGGGGCGCCTAGCGGCGCGCTGTCATTCGGCTTGTTTTTGCCTTCCGATTGCAGTGCGTCTACCGCGGCCCAGCCCACGGCCGTATGCGGGTCGAGCATATAGCCGTAGCGGTCATAAACGCTTTTGATGGTCCCACGGGTCGTTTCATCGGAAATAAAGGCGCCGGTGAGCATCTCCAACAACCGTTTCAACGGCCAATGCGCGTTCATACGCTCAAAATTACTCGGCGCTCCTACGTCCATGGCATTGGAAATGGTCGGTCGGGACTTATGCGGTGTGTATACGCCGCTTTCAAGGTAGTCCGGCATGGTCCTGTTGATGTTGGTTGCGGCAATAAAGCGCCTTATGGGCGCGCCCATCTCAAGCGCGTACATACCGGCCGTGAGATTGCCGAAATTGCCCGATGGTACGCAGAAGGTTACCGGCATTCCGGTTTCCGCCATTGCCCGGGCCGCGCCCGCCGCATAATACACCGCCTGCGGGACAAGCCGCGCTATATTGATAGAGTTTGCGGAAGACAGAATCATGCGCTTTCTCAAACCTTCATCAGCAAACGCCGTCTTGACAAGGCGCTGACAATCATCGAACGTCCCTTCAACCGCAAACGCCGAAATATTCTTGCCAAGCCCCGCAATCTGCCGCTCCTGTAGGGGCGACACCCGTCCCTTGGGATAGAGAACCGTTACGAAAATACCCTCAACGTCAAAGAAACCGTCCGCAACCGCGCCGCCCGTATCTCCCGATGTGGCGGCCAGTATATGCAAGGGCTTATCCTCGCCGCGGCGGAAGTAGGAGAATGCCCGCGCCATGAAACGCGCCCCGAAGTCCTTGAACGCGGCTGTCGGTCCGTGAAAGAGTTCCAATACATACCGGTCCTTAACCCGCACAAGCGGCGCATTGAAGTTGAATGCATCCTGAAGTATGTCTCCCAACACCGCATCGGGAATCTCGCCTCGGACAAACGGTTGTATGGTCTCAAATGCAATATCCTGAAAGCTCATAACCGGTAAAGAAGATCGCGCCGCGGCCGAGTATTCGGGGATCGCGTCCGGTACAAAAAGCCCGCCGTCAGGCGCAAGTCCGGCCAACGCGGCGCGCGTGAACGTAACCGCTTCTTTGTCTTTGTTTCTGGTACTATAATAACGCATATTATTCTTTTTTCTCCGCATATACCCTTTTGTTGTAATTCATCAAACATCCGTCTTTGATGAGTTCCTTTTCAAGCGCGGTTAGTTCGGGCAGGGCAAGCTCACATATCCGCATATCGTTCTCATCAATGACAAACGCCGCCAAAGACGCGCCGGATTGGGGCATCGCGGAAACCGCGTCCGCAACGGCGGGTATAAACACGTAGTCTCCGTTCTTGAACGGCGGCTCTCCATTGACGATGAAAGGCAGAATACCCCAGTTGATGAGGTTGCTCCGGTACCGCTTGGTTGCGTATTCATTGGCAAAGTTGGCGCAGCCCCCGAGCACCCGCTGGCAGCTTGCCGCTTGTTCGCGTGCGCTGCCGTCTCCGGGCTTTCGGGCAAAGATTGCCGAGCCGAATTGTACGGCGGCCGGCTCTATACCGCGGATTTGCATAATGCGCCGCAATACGGGCCTGAAGCCCGGGAAGTGTTTTTCCCCTAGCTCTATAAGGTCTGCGCCGGAAGCCGTCTGAAAATAGGGCGCGAAGTTACGCACGGCTTTCGCGTTACCCACATAAGACGGGTCCTTGCGGGAAAGGGTGAATTCGGCTAAGCCTACGGGATTGGAACGGAAGGACGATGTTTCACCGGAAGGTATCAGCTCATCGGTAGTCGTTATTTCATCGGTGATAAAACTCACGATTTTGAGCAAAAGGTGCGCGCCGAGCCGCGGTATGGGGGGCCAGTCCGCGATATTGGGACCGTACCGCAGCGCTGCATCCGGTCTCGCCTTGCCTACCCCATCGTACACCCGCGCCTTATAGGGCGCCTCATTGTAGCGGTAAACGCCCCGCGTGGTCCGCGGGACATCCATGCCTTCCGCGGACATCAGGAAGCCGTCATTGCCTATGGTCGCGGCTATGCTCCGGCTATCCATGAGCGCCACAACGGACAGTTGTCCGCTCATGGGCTTTGAGCCTTCACGATTTGGGAAATTGCGCGTAGTATGGCGGATAGAAAAACCGTTATGCGCGGGCACATCGCCCGCGCCGAAACAGGGACCGCAGAACGCGGTTTTGATAACCGCGCCGTTTTCGATGAGTTTTCCTAATGTTCCGTTTCCGGCAAGCTCAAGCATCACCGGCTGGCTTCCCGGATATACCGAAAACGGCGTTTGATTGAAACCGCTCTTCCCGCCGCCGCGGTTTTCACACCGCATTGTTTCCAATAAAGCGGATGCGGCCGTAATATTGTCAAACGTTCCGCCCGCGCACCCCGCAATGATACCCTGATCAACCCTGAAACGCCCCTTTTCATCGAGCTTTTCCAGCAAATGCAGTTTGACGCTTTTGTTTTCGATGATCGCTTCTGCTTCTTTCTCAATGGTATGGAGCATATCTGCGGCATTGCTAAGAAAATAATCAATTTCAAACACATTGCTGGGATGGAACGGCAGGGCGATCATAGGTTTTATGGAGGAAAGGTCTACTTCAATAAGCCCGTCATAATAGGCGTTGTCGCGGGGAGTCAACGCCTGATACTCATGCGCGCGTCCGTGTATGGAGAGGAAGTTCTTCACTTCATCGTCCGTTTCCCAGATCGAGGAAAGACAGGCCGTTTCGGTCGTCATAACGTCAATACCCGCCCTGAAATCAACCGTCAGATTCTTGACGCCTTCACCCACGAATTCCATCACCTTGTTTTTCACGAAGCCGGTCTTGAACACCGCGCGGATAACGGCAAGCGCGACGTCATGCGGACCAATGCCGGCGCGGGGCGCGCCGGTTAGATGAACCGCTATTACTTCAGGCGGAGCTATGTCGTACGTCTGCCCAAGTATCTGTTTGACCAGCTCCCCGCCGCCTTCGCCTATGCCCATGGCGCCCAGCGCGCCGTAACGGGTATGGCTGTCGCTGCCGAGTATCATCTTGCCGCAGCCCGCCATAGTTTCCCGTATATAGGAATGAATGACGGCAAGGTGGGGCGGCACATAGATGCCGCCGTATTTAACGGCCGCGGACAAGCCGAACAGGTGATCGTCCTCGTTGACGGTGCCGCCTACCGCGCATAGGGAATTGTGGCAGTTGGTCAAGACGTACGGCACCGGAAATTTCTCAAGACCGCTTACTTTGGCGGTCTGTACAATATTGACAAAGGTAATATCGTGGGACGCGAGCGCGTCAAACCGCAGTCTGAACATATCGGGCAACGCGGACGCCGCGCCGAGCCGCGGCGCGCAGTGCCGCAAGAGAATAGTATAGGCAATAGTTCCTTTCCGTCCGGCCGCGGGCGATTCGCCGGAGAGCGGCTCTTTAGCGTCTTCAAACGCGCGGTTTTTATAACGCACCCCATGTTTAATAAGTTTTATCAAAGGGTCCTCCTTCGTTCTTTCTTTCTTTCGATCCACGCGCCCGTGAAGGCGCGGCGCATATTTTGTTTATCACCCGCGCGATTGATTATAGTACAGGCAAAATATCTTATCAAGCCATCCCGTATGCGAAAAGCGTTGCGGCCCAACAGACCGGAGGGATACGGGGGTCAATCATTACATTGGGAGATACAATGAACGGAGCGGAGACCCGCGCGGGCCGAAGCCGTTTCCGCTTCAGCCCCGAAGCGCGCATAGTCCCGTTATGCGGCGTACTTTTTTACGCGGTTTCTTTTTCTATGGTTCAATCAGCGCGCCCGCACACATGCACCCGAAGGCGGCGCGCGCGCGAATGTCCGGCTATATGAACCCGTACATCCCGCACGGACGCATTCTTGTTTCTGACGCTACTCAACTATCCGTACCGGATCGCCTTCTGATAAAAAGGTCTGCCCTGCAACCACCACCTTTTCCTCCAATTCAACCCCTTCGGCTATCTCAACCATACTTTCGCTCTCAAGCCCAAGCGCGACCTCCCTTCGGCGCGCCCTGCCTTGATCGTCAACCGTAAATACGATGTAGGAGCCATACGTGTTGATAAGCGCATCGCGGGGAATGACGTTCACGCCGGTTCTGCTTTGGGTAACGAGGGTTACCTGAGCGAACATACCGGCTTTAATGCGGACGTCGCCGCGGTTAAACTTCAGCCGTATCCGCATGGTGCGGCTCGAGGGATCGAGCACCGGACTTACCTCATCCACCGTTGCGGTAAAGGTTTCGTCCGGAAAGGCTTCCAGAGAAACGGAGGCGGTCAAGCCTTTTTGTACCGATCCTACGTATCGTTCCGGCACAAACGTTTCCACCAGTAAGTTGGAAAGATCGCCTACCGTGTAGATCGCGGTAGCCGTAGATACCGTATTGCCCGCGGCAACCGGCGATGACATGACGGTACCGCTTATGGTCGACACGATGGGGCTTTGTGAAAAAACTTCGCCCGGGCGGGACGGATCAACCAGCGCGACTACCTGTCCCCGCGTAACCGTATCCCCGACCTTGAGCCGCAATTCCGACAGCTTGCCCGCGACCGTCGGGTAAATGGAAACGTCTCTGCCCGTGAGCACGTCTCCGTTTATCAGAATACTATTTTCGATGGCGCCCTTTTCAACAACCGTAACCCGTACCGAAGCCGCGTTTCTTGCGCTTGCGGGCGCGCTTTGCCGCGCGGCCCCGCCCTGCGCGGTTCCGCTTGCCGTGCCGCTTGGAGCTCCGGCAGGCGGTCCGCCCTGCGCGGTTCCGCTCGCGGTTCCGCTTGGAGATCCGGCGGACGGTCCGGCTTGCGTCTGAGCGCCCTGGGACGAGGCTTGCGGCTGTCCCGCGCTCGCGTTTTGAGGCCGGTTCTTTTGTATATACGAAAATACGATACACAACATGAAAATCAAAATAAGCGCAAGAATGGCGATAGTTACCACCCCTCGCGTATAACGTCTTGATGTACCCATCCTATACCCCCGTTTCCTACATACTTTCTATATCCGCATTAACCGCGGTCTCTAAATCCAGTATACCCAGTTTGTACGTCAATTCCGCGCTCAAAAGCTGCTGGCGAGCCGCGATCAAGGCGTTGCGAGAATCTTCCAGCGTTAGAACCTCCACGGCTCCCTGTTGAAAGGCCTGTTCCGTGAGCAGGTAGGTGCGTTCCGCAATATCTACCTGCATACGGGCTATTTCAATAGTTCCCCACAGGTTCCGCAGGCTTGCGCATAGGTTCCTGATTTCGTTTTTAGCCGTGTTTTCGGCGTTCAACAGATCGAGGCGGGCTTTTTCAATATCCGTCTCCGCGCTCCTCAAGGCTTGGTCCGATTTTGTTCCGGGTATCCACGGATCAATGGGAATGGTAACCGAAAGGCTTCCGCTCACGCTATCGGAAAACTCCGCTTGAGATGCCGCGTTTCCCGGTCCTCCGCTCCACCGGATGGAGCCGCTCACCGAAGGCGCCTTGCTTGACAAGGCGCTGCGCTGTTTGGTCAGCTCAAGCCGCTCGATGGCCTGTTGCTGCCTGACAATGTCCGGTCTTTGGGAAAGGAAGTCCCGTATAAGCGCGTCCGCGTCAAAGGACCCGTCCGCAATATCGATGGCGCCCGCAAGGTCCACGGAATCGGTTGCGGCGTCCATGCCGATCAGGGTTAGGAAGTCCCGTACATGAGAGGCGTATTGGGTATGCGCCTTGTTCACATTAAGACGGGCGGTTTCCACTGAAAGCTGGGTCTGCATATCGCTCCGTTCGGAAATAAGCCCGTTTCTGAACGCGATGCGGCTCTTTTCCCGCTGCTTCTGCGCCAGGTCGAGGTTTTCCTCAAGGAGCGTGATATTCTGCTTTTCCGCAAGCAAGTTGTAAAAAGACTTCGTAACCTGTATGCCGATCTGCCGCTTCGCGTCCTCGTAGGTCAACAGTTGGCTCTCGTATGCAAGGGCGATGATCCGCATGGACAGGGGAAGCCCCGCGTTCAGGCTGAGGCTGATGCCCGCGGACACGCTGTACCCGAAATTGTCTTCCTTGAACGTAAAACCGTCGTTAGAAAAAAGGTTCGAGCCGTAACTGACGCCCGCGCTTGCGCTTAAGGAAGGAAAGAATTCCGACCATAGATGGTTCGCCGAGTATGCGGCCGTCTCAAGGTCAAGCGCGCTTTTGTGCAGGTTGATGCTCTGCCGTACCGCGCGTTCCTGCGCTTCTTCCACGGTGATGCGTATGCCGTCCGGCTGTTGGGCATGGAGGACGGAACCGTTCCCTCCGGCCACGGAAAAAAGAAATAAAAATATATACCGTACCGTATCGATTCGTTTCATTTGCCAATTATGTACCAATTATATAAAGGGATAGTGTGATCGTTCTCCTTGCGTTTGGGAGACGCATCACAATAATAAACAATTTTTATCTTCATAAGGATACATAATTCACCGTGCCGGAGCGAAAAGAATCCTGAGCGTCTCCGGACCCTTGCATGTCGATCAATAAAAAGGTATACTTTCGGCCTATGGTTTCATATACGCCGCGTTTGCGGACGGGCGGATTGAAACAAGGAGGTAATTATGGCAGGATTAGAACAACTGCGGAACATACTGCACGTTATCAGGGCGTGGCTGTATCCGAATCATTTTGAACACGGCGGCAGGTTCGTTGCGCGGGCAAAGACCGAGAAGACTTTGAACGTGGCGCAGGTGTGCGCGGAGGCCGTTACGCGGGGCGGAAGCGACCTCAACTACGACACGATGGTGGACGCGGTGAGCGCGTATTTTGACGAGATGTTTTACCAGCTTGCGGACGGCTTCAGCGTGGAGAACGACTACTTTTCGCTGCACCCGAAGATCGGCGGCACGTTCGACCATGCGGACGCCAAAGCGGACAAGGACAAGAACCGCGTTGACTTCACGTTCCGCAAACGACAGGCATTGCGCGAGGTCATCAGCCGCATCACGGTGGAGATCGAGGGCGCGGCCGAGATCGGCGCGTACATCGCGGAGGTGCAGGACGTGGCAAGCGGCACATCTGACGAGAGGCTCACGTCCGGCGGGGCCGTCATCGTGCTGGGGAGCCGCATCAAAATCGCGGGGGACGACCCCTCGTGCGGCTTGTATCTGGTGAACGTTGCGGACGGGAGCGCGCAGAAGGTGGGCGGGAACTTCATCGAGAACCACCCCTCACGGCTCTCCGCGCAGCTTCCTACGCTGACCGCGGGGACCTACCGCGTGCGGGTGGTAACGCAGTACGCTTCGGGGACTTTTTTCTTAAAAGAGCCGCGGCAGCTGGATTACGAAGCGGAACTCGCCGTTTCATGACCCGCACGCCGCGGTATGTGCGAGCCCGTTTAGGGTTCCCCGTGCAGTGAAGACGGCCGCCTCACATGGCTCTATGTGAGGCGATCATACGGCTCTATGTGAGAGGATCACATATATATATGTGAAGCGATCACGTAGATATATGTGAGAGGATCACATAGCTATATGTGAGAGGATCACATGGCTATATGTGAGAGGATCACATGGCTATATGTGAGAGGATCACACGGCTATATGTGAGGCGATCACATAGCTATATGTGAAGCGATCACATGGCTATATGTGAGAGGATCGCATGGCTATATGTGAGGCGATCATACGGCTATATGTGAGGCGATCACATGGCTATATGTGAGGCGATCACATAGATATATGTGAGAGGATCACACGGCTATATGTGAAGCGATCACATGGCTCTATGTGAGGCGATCACATGGCTATATGCGGGAGATGCGTACTGTCTGGAGGTGCGGGCGGCACGGGAAGAGCGGCGGCGCTCTATCCCGTCTCTATTTCCCGTTCCACCGGTTCTTTCGCCCCGTTCAACAGCCGCCCGCTTTCCCCGCGAAGGACAAAACTCTTGTTGATGAGCGCAGCGCCGAACCGCGTGGTAAAAAATAAAAAACAGATATAATGATAGAAGTCGATCATAGAACCGTGAATAGGGGTAAAATATGATGTTTCCAGAGGATTTTGTCAATAAAATTATATGCGGGGACTGCATTTCAGTTATGAAACAAATGCCCGATGAATGTTTGGACTTGGTTGTAACCTCGCCTCCGTATAATCTAAAAAATTCTACCGGTAACGGTATGAAAGACGGGCGGGGCGGGAAATGGAATTAACCAAAAGACAGATAGAGAGACAAGACGCTGTGGATAATTCAATTTTTGAATTGCTGCGGTTATTAAATCCAACTAATGAAGAGCTGCAATGGGATATTGAAGCTATCTCTAATGTTAGGGAATTGATACGCCTTTATTTTGAAAGAACTTTGAATGGTTTTTCAGAACAAGATTATTACCCATACGTGGAAGAATAAAATTGGAAATACGGGAAAGTCAAATTGAGGATATTTTAATTGGTTCGCCGGCTTTAATGAAAGAAACATTGAAGTTACGTGAAGAACCGC
>JAITAN010000187.1 GCA_031284105.1 Treponema sp.
GGGTGTCCGACATAACGTATCTGAAGACCGACAACGGATGGCCGTATGTGACGGTGATACTCGATTTATGGGATCGCGGCGTGATAGGACGGGCATTTTCGGAAGACATGGAAGCCGGTCATGTGTGCGATGCGCTTATGACGGCCCGCACGAACCGCAGGCCGAAGAGCGGCATCCTCTTTCATTCGGACCGGGGAGTACGGTATTGCGGTAAAGAATTTCGAGACGCGCCGTCGGCGCGGCGTCCGCAGGTCGGGCGGAGTATGAGCCGGAAAGGGAACCGTTGGGACAATGCCTGTGCGGAGAGTTTTTTTAAGACGTTAAAAGCGGAAGTGGATAAGGTAGAAGGGAGACACTCAAAAGAGGAGGTGAGGGTAGAAGTATTTGAGTATATTGAACGGTATTATAATAAGCGCCGTAGAGATTCGGCGCTCGGCTATGCCATACCGATAGCATTAACACATTACAGCACTGCTTAACCTACTGTCCATCATATCGGGGGAAGTCCAGTATGAAGACGAGCGGACACAGCTTATGGCCGGGGAGTTGGGGTTTCATCCGGTGGTACCGCCGAAACGGAACCGTGTTCGTCTATGAGAGTATGACATGAAATTGTACAAACGGGGGAATGAGATAAAACGATTTTTCCGGCGGCCCAAGGTGTTTCGAGGGATTTACACCCGCTATGACAAGCTTGCTCGCATGTTTTCCGCTGTATCTATCTCTCCTGTATTTGTATCGCTTTGCGTTGTGTGAACATGCCCTAGTAATGGGCTCCGCATTACTCTAATAATCGACGCTCTATTATGCTTGTAATCGAATGTCGATTGGGCCTTTCCCAAAACGCGAACTACGTTAAACTGTCGCTTTGCGCATTTGGGAAAACCTCTATATCTATCGCTTCATGCGTGTAGCGCGCGAAGAAGTTGTTGTAATGTATGAGACTATGGTATAATGAAGCACAATAAACCAAGCGCCGGTACTCCGCATCGGACGCCGCATGACGGCAAGCCGTTGTTTGTACCGGCGGCGCAGGATGATTGTGATGATGCGCTGCGCTTGAACGTGTACCCTATGTGCAAAGCCGTCATAGAACCGATACCATTACGGAGAGATATATGAATGAAACGCCCTCTTCTTCGCGGGTGCATATCGGGTTTTTCGGCAGACGCAATACCGGAAAATCAAGCCTTGTCAACGCGGTTGCCGGACAGGAACTCGCTATCGTGTCCGATGTGAAAGGCACCACCACCGACCCCGTCTATAAAGCAATGGAACTTCTCCCCCTGGGACCCGTTGTCATTATCGATACGCCAGGCATTGACGACGAAGGCGCTCTCGGGGAACTTCGGGTTCTCAAGGCAAAACAGGCGCTGAACAGGACCGATGTCGCGGTGCTGGTACTAGACGCAGGCGCCGGAACGGAAGAAAAAGCCGAACAGGAACTCATCAGGATTTTTCAAGAAAAACAGGTGCCGTTCATCATTGCGTATAACAAAATCGACCGTGCGGCCGGACCTGTCTTAGATTTTTTGGAAAAAGTACAAGCCGATCCGCATGGTGTGCATGGCGCGCCGTGCATCCGTGTAAGCGCAAAAAATAGGACCAACATTGACGGGCTTAAAGAAAAAATCGCCGCGCTTGCCAAGACGGAAGAGCCGAAGCTGCGATTGGCGGGCGACCTCATACACCCTTCGGACTTTGCGGTATTGGTGGTTCCCATTGACAAAGCCGCGCCGAAAGGAAGGCTTATCCTGCCCCAGCAGCAGACGATCCGCGACATTCTGGAAGCGGATGGAACCGCGATTGTGGTGAAGGAGTATGAACTTCGCGAAACAATGCGGCATTTAGGCAAAAAACCCCGCCTCGTGATTACCGATAGCCAAGTTTTTGCCAAGGTATCCGCGGATACACCGCCGGATATTCCGCTCACCTCGTTTTCCATACTGTTCGCCCGCTACAACGGGCTGCTTGCTGCTGCGGTGAACGGCGTTCAAGCCCTCGATACATTGGAAGACGGCGACTGTATCCTTATTTCCGAAGGCTGTACCCACCACCGGCAATGCGATGACATCGGCGCCGTTAAACTGCCCCGCTGGATACGGAACTATACCGGAAAACGCCTCGAATTCGCGTTTACTTCGGGCGGCGATTTTCCGTTCGACCTTTCGCCTTACAAACTCATCGTTCACTGCGGGGGCTGTATGCTCAACAATCGAGAGATGCGCTATAGACAAAAATGCGCCGCGGATCAAGGGGCGCCTATCACGAATTACGGTATTCTCATCGCCCATATACAGGGGATATTAAAGCGGTGTATAGCGGTATTTCCCGCGTTCAGGGACGGCGTCTATTAAAAGCGGTTTCATAAAAAACATGCCTAGCGTGTGTTTTTACGCTTCGTGTGACCGCCTGCCGCGCCCCCGCGGCCGGCTTTCTCCATATACCGCCTTGAAGCAACTTGTTATGCCGTAACGACTAATAATCACTTATACAAGCCGGCTAACGACAAACCGGCGTATATGTTCTTGCCCCCGCGAAGTCTCTGGGGTATCCCGCAAAGGCTCCGGGAGTTTCCGCAACCGTTGTTACACCTCTCGCGAACCTAACAAACTACCATTTGGGAGGCGGGGAGTTGTGTTGTATACGTACCTACTTTGCGGAAGCGGACGCTTTGTTGATCTCTATTTTAACTTAACGTTCATACTATCCTCTCCATAATAGCGTAATGCAATTATCCCGGTATACCTGATACCCCGTTCGCCGCCGCCTATAATGCCGCGGGAGAGTGCCGTCCACATTTTAGAGAATGCGTTCACCCTATGAAAAACAACACAAATACCATGATAGGTCAGACCTTGGTCTGTGCGCACTTTAGGCAAGACCTGCCATAAGGGTCTGACCTGCCGATGAGGTCTGACCTGTGTCAGTTACAACTTTCATTATTACGGGAAAGTTTTAGAAGGACAGAAAAGCCGCCTAGGGCAGATCTCGATCTGTGATATGGCATTTTGCTTTAATGAGGCGCTCTTTTTTTATGAGGTCTGACCTGCTTTACCGCCTCGTCTCCATACAGGTATACGTCGGGGGATATGCGCGTAGCGTAATTATCATTGTATTTACGATCTGCCGCAGGTATTTACAAACAGGGCGTTCCTCCATAGAGACTATAGCGTATAGGTTTACGGCCCATCGGCAAAACTGAATGTTGCTACCTCTTCTACGGCAATATAAAAGATTTCGCCATTATCCCCCGGTGTATACCCCGGCAATCGCACTGCGCTTATCGTTGGGTGAACACGCCCCAGAGCGCGTATCATCGGAACGAAACCCGTTCTTTTCCTTTCCTCAATGGCTCTCTTGGTTAAGCGCCAAACTCCGGGTTCTAATCGGTATGGTCCATTTTGTAGCTTGCGGATTTTAGTCCGGCAACAGATTGCCCAATTACACAGCCATTAGGACAGGCTCCTCTGTGGAGTTAAACGGATTTCCTTTTGAGCTGAACGGGAACCCTTTTGACTTGAATGGGAACCCTTCTGACTTGAACGGACTCCCTTTTGACTTGAACGGACTCCCTTTCGAGCTGAACGGGTTCCCTTCTGACTTGAACGGACTCCCTTTTGAACTGAACGAGATCCTTTTTGACTTGAACGGGTTCCCTTTTGAACTGAACGGGGTCCCGGTGGAGTTAAACGAGACTCCTTCTGACTTGAACGGGCTCCATGCGAGGTTAAAAAATTTTCCCCTACATCGCCACACAAGAGCATTATTTTTGCTTTCAGGACGGCGCGTGAATTATGTTCGCAATTAGTCACTCTCGTATACCCGCGAGGTGCCGCGGAGGCTTCCCAATAGGTCTCTTTGACGAGTTATACGTCAGGGGATAATTACGAAAGATTTTAAAAATAGGGTTATCCGGCGTCCGGTACATTCCTTGTATGGGCGGGTTTTCATCAAGCGCTCGTTTCTTGAGCGTCGCGTCTTCCACAAAAACAGCCGTACCGTTTACCGGCAGGACCGGATTAAAGTTTTGCGGAATGTACAAACGACACGCGGGAATTTGCCTGTAATTGTGCGTAAACAGACTTTTCACTGTTGGTGCAAAAGTAAACTTTATTCTCATCCGCAAACAGGTATTAAAATACCCGCGTCTTCACCTTGTTTCTGTCTTGAGTCGCCAAGACGCCATTAGGGTTCGCTTTTAGAACCGCCGCAAAATCGATCATAGAGACCTCCAAAAAATTGATTGTAGGCTTGAAACGCCTATATATGACTATAATATGCCATAGGTTCAGTAGCCAAGTAAGGCTTAAAAGCGCTATTAACGATTGAAGAATACCGGTTAAAGCGATATGAGGCACCCGCTTGAATAAGTATGAATCCGATTACAAAACAACAAGAGCGCCTGTAATTTCATTCATCAGACTTTCCGCTTCCTGAATGGAAAGATTGCTGCCGGGCGTTTTCCGCTTACAATACGGCCCATGCCGCAGGTGCAAAGAAAGAGGCTGTTCAAAAAAGCATAAGAGATGATGCGAGAGCTACTGTTCCGGTACGGTTTGTTCGGCGAGTCCGCCCATGTTAGCCGCTTTACCGGCAGCAGCGGTTTCGCCGGTATCAGACGGTTCCGCATCTTGCACCGTAACGGTAACCGTTTTAGGCGCGCTTGCCGTGGCGTTAAGGTACACGGGGATATTCACTTCAACCGGCAAGGAAAAAGTACCGGCTTCTTGAATTTCCGCGCAATTTACGCTGAATGCATCAAGCGCCGTATACCGGGCAAGATCGCGCTGCCTGCCCTCAACGGATAGACTGCCGTTATCAATGTTCAGGATCGCGGTCCAGCGGGCAGAGTCCATGTTTTTCAGAGTAATAGGGATGTTTTCATAGGTTTTTAGCAAGAGAATTTCCTGTACAACACCTTTGAATTCCGCAGTCGTACCGCCCCTTATTATGGCAAGCGGTTCATGGTTCAGAATGTTGACCACAGCGGAAAAATCCGAGTCCCGGTCGTCAAGCTCTACGTCTTCGGTAAAAAGCTCTGAAATATGCGCGAGTACATCGGCGGGACCGTCAACCGCAACCTGTTCCGGCATAAGGCTCCAGCCGGCAAGCTGATAGCCGCTGCGCAGGCTGCCCCTGGTGTTTGTCTTGAGCGGGATCATTTTACTTATTTTAAGGTCTATGGTTAAGGATATTTCACCGGGTTCAACCTTTATTTCAAGAGGATCAACGCCCAAAGCGGTTCCTTTTTTCCGTATCTGTACCGGAACGCGGTACGTTCCTTTGTTTTTCCCTTTGAGATCGATATAGGCGATAACGTCATCTTCCGTAATGGGATAGATACTGTTCGCTTCTCCACGTAGGCTCACGCGGATCGTCTGGTCATATGGGCTGGAAGGCGTATAATTCCCATCCGTTTCCACCAGCAGCGGCACTGAAAAGAAGCGTTCTTCCATAGAAGCCGCCTTGTAAAACGCAAACAACAGGATCGCCAGAACAACGGATATGACCTTGGCGGTCCAATTTTCAGCGATTTTCAACAGAACCTTTCTATAATCCGGCTTTTTCATAGAAAAACAGGCATGGAAACCCGCATTTTTAGACGGCATGAAACGCCGCGGGGTTAGCCCGACCTCCTCTTAGTAGCATAAAGCCCGTCTCTCCGAACCGTCAAGCGTCTCCCCGCTTTGCTATTATCTCATTACAAGAAATGCTGCCCGCCGGCGCTACCGGTTAGAGGGCGTACCCACTATTGAAAACGATTTTTTGTACGGTTGGGTAGATGCCGGCAGACGCATCTCTTTTCTTAAACGGAGCGGCTTCCAAAGAATCGGCGCCGTCAAGCACCTCGTGCGATCAAGGCGTTTGATCCAATACGATCAAGGTCTTTGATCCGGCGCGATCCTTGTATCGTCGGTATCGGTGCGTGTTTCTTCAATACCTATCTTACGTTTTCCGTGTTCAAGCAGATCCATCAGCTTGCGGGTAGCCTCTATGGGCGAAAGATCGTAGTACAATTTTCCATCAAAGGCAAGGCTAATAGCTCCGGTCTCTTCGGAAACAATCAGAATCACCGCATCCGATTGCTCGGACATACCCAAAGACGCCCTGTGGCGGGTACCAAAACTCTTTTTAATGTCTTGCTGCTCCGACAGAGGCAAAAAACAGCCCGCGGCCACGATCCGCTCGTTTTGAACGATCATCGCTCCATCATGGAGGGGACCGTCAAACTCAAAGATGGCAACGATGAGACTCGAAGAAATCTCCGCGTTGAGCTTTGTACCCGTATCAATGATGTTTTTAATGTTGATTTTGCGGGGAAACACAACAAGCACGCCGCGCCGCTTTTGGGAAAGAATTTCCGCGGCCGTGATAATGGCTTCTAGATGTCCCAGATTCGGCTTGGCGTTCGGTCTGAAAAACTCGCTCTGCCCAAGCCGGAGGATTATTTTACGCAATTCGGGCTGAAACACAATGGCAACCGCGATGAGCAATCCGGGAGCAAGCGCCCTAAGTATCCACACCAGCGTAGTGAGTCTCAGCAAGGTTGCAAGTCCATAAACCAGAGCGAGGAAACCCGCGCCTTTTATCATCTGTACGGCTTGTGTTTTTACCAAAAGCCCGTAGCCCATGTACAGAAGCAACGCGAGGATCGTTACGTCCAGCACCGGACGTATTGCCTCATACATTACCAGCAGTTTCTGCAACCACTCCATTCAGTACCTTCACCAAATCAACCGATTCTTTAACGTCATGTACCCTGATAATATCCGCTCCCGCCATGATGGCCGCCGCATTTGCCGCTAGGGTACCCGCGAGTCTGTCCGGTACATCCCTTCCGGTAAGTTCTCCGATAAAGGTTTTCCGCGAAAGCCCCGCAAGCACAGGATAGCCTAAAGCGCGGATTGCTGCAAGATGTCTGATGAGCGCGGTGTTGTCTTCCAGCCGCTTCCCAAAACCGATGCCCGGATCCAGAATGATGTTTTCCTCTACAATGCCCGCATCCAGCGCCCTCTTTACGGCGTCTTTCAAATAAAAAGCAACCTCGGTAACGACATCGTGGTAGAACGGTTCATGCTGCATGGTTTTAGGCGATCCTTTCTTGTGCATAAGTATAACTTCAGCATGGTACTTCGCGCAGACCCTTCCCATGTCACGGTCGTCTTCTAAAGCGGAAATGTCATTGATGATGTTCGCACCGGCTTCTAACGCAGCCGCTGCGATAACGGCCTTCCGCGTATCCACGGATATGGGAACGCCGGTCCGCCGCCTGATACCTCGGATAACCGGCATTACCCGCTCACGCTCTTCTTTTTCGTCTATGTACGGAGCGCCGGGCCTTGTTGATTCTCCGCCCACGTCAATGATATCCGCGCCTTCCTTTTCGGCAAGCAGCGCCTTTTCCACAGCTATTTCGGCGGTGGCCGCCCTGCTCGGCGCAAAGAAGGAATCATTGTTACAGTTGACTATTGCCATGACAAGGGTACGGCTGGTGTTTTTCTTATTACTGGTCATATATCTTCTTCAGAGAGAATCGGCTCATAAGTCTGTAATTATGGGAAAGTATAGAGTTAGAACGGAACATTGTCAAGTATTGTTACAGAAAGGACGCTTATGAATCCGGTTATTCATCGGGCCTGCGGTTGCAACCCCGTGATCGTGTAAGCGCAGATTGTAATAAAAAAACGTTACTTATTTTAGGTAGGGGAGGTTGAAGTGCGGGGGGCGATATGCGTGAAAGAAATTTGACGCGCTTTCACGTAACGCCCGCCGCTTCAATCGCTCATGGTCTACACTTG
>JAITAN010000054.1 GCA_031284105.1 Treponema sp.
CTGCTTGCCTTCGCAACCCGCAACTCTATGGCAACCCTTCCCAGCGCCATCACCTGTCTTGACAAGAAGATGCGCTTTGACAGTAACTCCGTCAACCTGACCCTTCCCCTGGGAATGACACTGGGCAGATTTGGGAATATCTTCTATTTTGGGATAGCCGTCTTTTTTGTCGCGCAGATCTACGGCACGAGCCTTGGATTTATGCACTATATGATAATCTTTATCGGAGTGATGTTCGCCGGAACCGCCACTGCGGGGGCATCGGGGATTGTTACCCTCTCGGTGATCAGCATTATTCTGGGACCCTTGAGCCTGCCGGTGGAAGCGGTTCTGGTTATTTTTATGGCCATCGATCCTATCATCGACCCGTTCAGGACATTCATCATCGTGTATATCAATATGGCGGCCGCAAGCCTGATTGCGAAGCGGGAACGGGGCGATGAGCCGGTCATAGAGGAAGAAAAAATTGAGAAAAATGAAACACAGCTTTTAGTGTATGTGCAGGAACATCAGGACCGCAAGCCTATCCTGTACCGTCAGAATGGCGGGCTTATGGGGCTGGAAGTTGAAATACTTCATGAAATAGCCCGGAGGCTTGATAAAGATCTGATGATCGTGGATGCGGCGTCCCTGGTCTATGAAGAAGAAAGCGAGATAAAAAGAAGAGCGGATATTATCGCGGGCGCCATTATAAAAACTGAAGAAGCCCCTTTAGGCTTTTCTTTTTCACGCGCATGGGCGGCCATTACCGAAAATCATGTAAAAAAATTGGTCTGTTTTCTCTATCCCTCGGGGAGTTCCAACGCCGTTCATATTAACGGGATCATTAGTTCCCTTAGCGCTGAAAATTTTATAAGCCGGCGGGCGAAAGGAAAATTGGCATGAAAAAAAGAATACGGTTTCGCGTTCTCTATGGGATCATATTCATCAACGCATTTTTTGTTATTGTTTCCGCGTCTATCATTCTCTCCAGCATGTGGATGACTGCGGAAAAAAATGCGCAAGAGCTTTCCACGGCTCTGATCGCCGAAATACAGACTTCGGTAAGCAACCGGACCCTCAACTATTTCGCGCCTGCGGAAAATGCCAATAACAGCTTGGCTTTCCTCTTGTACCGGTATTTTGAGGATCCCATCAATAACTCTCCGGATACGGAAAAAATCTTTGAATATTACGCGGAAATCTTGAAAATTCATCCTCAGTTTAAAATGGCGTACTATTCGGACACTACGGGCGAATTGATTATGCTGAACCGGATGCATGACGGTTCGTTTTCAAAAAGGTATGTGCATAACGACGAGAAGGAGATACAGATACGGTGGGAACACGCCAACCCGAATTATTACGGCGCATATCCCAATATAAACGAGCCGGCGGAGACCGGTTATGATCCCCGCAAGCGGTCTTGGTATCAAGACGCGGCGGAACAAAAAGCAATGATATGGACGCCCGTTTATCTTTTTGCTACGGATCACCTTCCCGGATTCACCTCCGCGATTCCTATTTTTGACACATCCGGGGCGGTGGCGGGGATAAGCTGCGTTGATATCGCGGTGGATGAACTTTCACGCTTCCTCGGCACAATCCAGCCGACGCCGGGAACCAAGATACTGATCACGGACAAGGAGGACAACTTGGTTGCGCTTCAGGCGCGGTATGATGGCGACCTGGAAAAGCTCTTTGAAAGAACCATAGACGCCAACGGGTATACCGCCTACAACATATCCAGCATCAACGCTTATTCTGATGAGGCCATACGTTATATAGCGCAACAGACTCTTCAAGGCGGCGGCGGGCTGCAAACAGTCAAGTATCGGGGGAATAACTATGTGTCGAGCTTTATCCCCATCTCTCAAGGCAACGGGCTGGAATTGAATATCGGCGTCATCGTTCCTGAAAATGACATTGTGGGCAATGTACGAAAGAATCTTATGTACGTTACATTATTCTCGATAGCTATACTCATCCTTATCCTTATTGTCAGTTCCTTGCTCTCTCAAGCGATTGCGAATCCCATGCGGGCGCTTTCAGAAGAAATGGCGAAGATAAAGATCTTTGAGTTGGATTCGGATGTGGATATTAATACGGGACTATTGGAAGTCCTTGATATGAGGGAATCCTTTGAGAGTATGCGCAATGGTCTCAAAAATTTTAAACGCTATGTCCCTTCGGATCTGGTCGCGCAGCTTATCAATGAAAATATCAATGCGGGAATCGGAGGAGAAAAGCGGGAGCTTACCATATTTTTCAGCGATATCGCCCATTTCACCTCTATTTCCGAGAAAACAACGCCGGAAAATCTGGTGTCGGACCTGTGTTTGTATTTTGAAATGCTCTCAAAGACCATCATTAACAACAAGGGTACTATTGACAAATACATCGGCGATTCGGTGATGGCTTTTTGGGGCGCGCCGGTGAGGATGCGGGATCATGCGCAGAGAGCCTGCGAGAGCGCGATACATATCCGTTCCAACTTGCAGGCTCTTTTTCGGCAATGGGATAACCAGGGAAAACCCCGTTTCAGCACCCGTATGGGGATACATACCGGCGATGTTATAGTAGGAAATATGGGGTATACGGAACGGCTCAATTATACGGTCATCGGCGATCCGGTGAATGTTTCGAGCCGGCTTGAAGGGATAAACAAGGTCTACGGGACCGACATCATTGTAAGCCAGTTCACCCGGGATCAATGCCGCGACTCATTTGAATTCCGCCGCCTTGATCGCGTGTCGCTGCTAGGCCGCGAGGGGGAGTTCGATATTTATGAATTAATCGCCGTTAAGGATGACGTTGAAAAACCGCTCAAGAAAATTTTCCAGTATTATGAAACCGGGCTGCAATGTTATCTTGACCAGAATTGGGAGCAGGCCCTGAAATATTTTATGACGGTATTGAAGTACCGGATGTCTGATACGCCAAGCATGGTAATGCGCGCGCGATGTTTGATGTACCGGCAGAATCCGCCTCCAAAAGATTGGAACGGCGTGTTTATTCAGCCCCATAAGTAATGGAGTTCGTCAATGGCAATGAAAAAACCGCTAATCGGCGTTATCGGCGGCGTAGGACCCTACGCGGGTCTTGATGTTATACGGAAGATATTCGACAACACCCGGGCGCTTAAAGATCAGGACCATCTTGACTGTATGCTCGTTTCATGCCCGTCCATGATCCCCGACCGGACGGAATTCCTGCTTAAGGGGGCAGAAAACGGCATGGAAAATCCGGCTTGGGGTATGTTCGAGAGCGCCCAATGTCTGTATAAGGCGGGAGCGGAATACGCGGTAGTCGCCTGTAACACCGCGCATTCGTCCCCGATATTCAACCTATTCTCCCGTATGGCGCGGGAATCCCTGCCGGGTTTTACGGTGGTGAACATGCTTGAAACCTGCGCGGCCTTTGTCAAGGAAAGCCTTAAAATCACCCATATCGGCCTTTTGGCTGCCAAGGGAACCTACAAAAGCAGGGTGTACCATGAATACTTTCGAGAAGAAGACGGCTTTGCGCTTATTGAACCCGAAGAACGGGGGCAGGAAAAAATACACGAGGCCATCTACAGCAAACAATTCGGCATTAAAATCTATACGGAACCGGTCAAACCCCAGGCAAAAAACCACATCGCCTGTGAAATATACCGTCTGGAGGAACGAGGGGCAAAAGCGGTTATACTTGGATGCACCGAGTTTCCTTTGGCCGTAGACCCCCAAGATTTTTCCATCCCTATTCTTGATCCGGGATTGATCGTTGCCCGCAAACTCATCGCCCTGGCTGACCCTGAAAAGCTCCTCGCTTGAGCGAATTTAGCTTTACGGCATTGCAATGGATCTCCCGCTGAAAAAAGGCGGGATGTTCGTCCATCGCCCCTAAAGACGGGCGCGAATGTCTCTCGCCGTCAACAAGATTTTTCCCTTGCGGGAGCGCAGCGCCCTAGGCGAACGGCGGCGGAGCGTAAACAGACCCGTTATGCGGCGTTTTGGCTGTTTTTATATTTTTAATTTATTCTTTCCCAAAATAATCCAAATATTCTCCTGTTTCTATTCCATTTTCTCTAAATATTGCATCACTATGATACATGAAATGCCCTATATGTTTTATTTGACCCATAGTCATGTCAAGTTTTGTCATGTTTCTATAACTTATTTGAGATTTTAACCATTCATCATTTCTTCCAGAAAACCATTCTTCTGATATTTCCTTTATTTCATTAAATAATTTCATCAGCATCGTCTTCACTCCGGGAGTTCCGTCAATCCTATATGGCTTCTTCGGTTCTTTCCGGCTCTTGTTCGCCGCACAATACGGCAGTTTCCACTCATCTTCCCCCCAAAAAGGGAACAGGGCGGGCAGGGCGTAAGCCGCCCCGCATAGGTCATGTTTAGTATCATTACCATGATAATTGAGTACATCAGGGTAAGCGCCGTCGTTTTGTCTATGCTCCGCTCCCGTAACTTCTCTATGGTGGACTTCCCCCGATATGACGGACGGTAGGGTAAGCAGCGCCGTAATGTGTTAATGCTATCGGTGTAGCATAGCCATGCGCCGAATGTCTACGGCGCTTATTATAATACGGTTCCCTATACTCACATACCGCTACCCTCTCCTCCTTTTTCGTCTGTCTCCCTTCCGCCTTATCCGCTTCCGTCCGATCCGAATGAAAGAGGAGACCGCTCTTCGGCTTGCGGTTCGTGCGGGCCGTCATAAGCGCGTCGCACACATGACCGGCTTCCCCGTCCTCCGAAAACCCATTACTACGCACCAGATTATGCCGGACACCCGCTTCTCTCCCGGCCCGCCCGCTCTACACTCCCGGTTCAACAGGTTCTCCGCCGCAGGCGGTGAATGTCTTGAGTCCGTCGTGTTCACCCTGCTCTTCTTCCTTCGAGCCTTCAATCCCCGCTCCCTCATCGGCCGTTCCACCCGCTTCGACCGGCCCCCAATTCCCCCGCCGTCTTCGTAACGGGGTACCGTCCTTGATGCCGCCGCATGAACGGGTACGCCGCGGCCGGGGATTCCTTGCCGGTGAAGACGGCCATCGCTTTTTT
>JAITAN010000124.1 GCA_031284105.1 Treponema sp.
CAAACCGTGCGCCCCACGGGGCATTAATACGCCCGTACGGGGAATACACGAAAATTAGACAATACGCGCCGTTCATTATGGCGACGACTTTGAAACACGATTTTGCCCTGTTCATGTGAAATACTCTATCACGGAACGTAAAAGTTGTCAAGCGTTAATTGTTGGTTTTTTTCATTATTTTTTCCCTGTTTTCAGCGGTGCGTTGCGGGCCGCGGGCACGGCTCCGCGGGGCAATACGGCCCAAACCGCCCGCCTCGCGGCTCGCAAACCATGCGTCCGGCGCGCTCCGGTCTGATCTGCCGGCTTCAAGCCGCGCGGCTTGACGATTCAAAACGATACTATTATAGTATAGGTATGAATACCATTTTTACCCTGCTGGCATCTTTGACCAGTATCTACCTTCTTCTTATCTGTATTAGAATCATACTTACGTGGTTTAGCGGCATAAGCTACAGCAAACCGGTTGCGGTATTAAGCGCGGTTACGGATCCGTATCTCGGCTGGTTCCGCCGGTTTTCCGGGTTGCGGCTGAGCGGCGTCTTGGACCTTTCCCCGATAGTCGCTATGGCCGTTCTGTCCATAGCGAACAGCGTCTTTCTTAGTCTGGCGAATTACGGGTACGTTACGCTGGGCTTTGTGTTCGCCCTGATTGTCAATGCCCTTTGGTCTGCCGTCTCGTTCATGCTGGGGTTTCTCGCCATCATATTGGGGCTTAGGCTGTTCGCCTACCTTACCCGTCAAAATATTTTTAGCCCCTTCTGGAAAACCGTGGACGCCATAAGCCAGCCCGTACTTTACCGGATAAACCGCTTCTTTTTCGGCGGCAGAAGTTTACGGTACCAAACCGTCATGATCATCTCGCTGGCAATCGTTCTCTCCGTGTGGATCGCCGGAAGATTCGCGATTGCCGGCCTGTCCGCTCTGTTGTTGAGGCTGCCCCTTTAATAACCGTGTTTGTCAGGGAGATATGCGATCCGGTTACGCAGCTCAAAGGCGCAAAAGCGGGAACCCTTACCGAAAAAGCCCTTTCCCAACTTGGGGTTGCGACAATCGGATGCTTGCTTTGCCGGTACCCAAGGGGATGGGAAGACAGAAGCCGCCTTGTGCCGCTCAAAGACTTTCGTACCGGACCCGTATGTACCATCGTCCGCGTCATCGCGCACTACTGGTTCTATACCGGTAAAACCCGTACATTAAAAGTTTTTATTGAAGACGCTACCGCGCGGGCGTGTCTGGTTTGTTACAACCGCGCGTTCATGGAACATCAGCTTGTCGTGGGGGAAACGTATCTCGTCTACGGCGACTTTACCTTCAAATACGGTGAAATTCGGTCAAGCGTCTTTACCGTTGAGCCGGTATCCGGGGACGTCGACATCAGCGCGGTGAGGCAAATGCTGCCGGGACAGGTGCTGCCGGGGCAAATACTGCCCATTTACCCGCTTACAAAAGACCTTCGTATGGCAAATATGCGCTCCCTCGTCAAACAGGCGCTTGATATATACCTTCCCATTATAGAAGACGAAGTTCCCCAAAGCATACGGGAACGGTACCGCCTGCTCACAAAAGCCCAAGCCTTACAAGCCGTTCATTTCCCGCAATCAATGAAAGACCTCGAAAAAGCAAAGAAGACCATCATTTATGAAGAGCTTTTTTATCTGGAAGTGATGATCGGCAAGCGCGCGCAGGCGAAACGCAATAACAGGCAGACGCCGCCGCAGGATGCCGAAACCGCGCGGAAAACCGAGACCGCGGCCCCCGATTTACAGAAAATGCTGCTGGATAGACTGCCTTTTTCCTTGACGACAGGACAGCAAGAAGCGGTCGCGGAAATCAACAAGGATATGGACGGACCGTATCCTATGGCGCGGCTTTTACAAGGCGATGTCGGCTCCGGTAAGACGCTGGTTGCGTTTTTAGCCGCGCTCAAGGCCGTTGAAAAAGGCGGACAGGCCGCGATCATGGCCCCGACCGAACTTTTGGCCCATCAGCACGCGGAAACCGCGGCAAAATTGCTGGAACCTTTGGGCGTTAAAGTCGCCTTCCTCACCGGTAATATCAAGTCGAAAGGACGTAATCAACTGCTCAAAAACCTTATGTCCGGCGCTGTCGATGTGGTTATCGGCACCCATGCGCTTTTTTCCCATGACGTATGCTACCGCGATCTCCGGCTTGTGGTTATTGATGAGCAGCACCGGTTCGGAGTCATTCAGCGGCAGGCTATCATGGCAAAGGGCGGCAGCCTCGAATCGGGGGCGATCCCCGATCTCTTGATGATGAGCGCAACGCCTATTCCAAGAACCCTGGCAATTACCGTGTTCGGCGACCTTGACGTATCGGTCATTAAAGGACTGCCTCCGGGGCGGCAGCCCATCATCACGCACCTTGCGCGGGAATCCAGCGAAGAGAGCGTATATGCGTTTGTACGCGAAAGACTCAAAGAAGGCGCCCAAGCCTACTTCGTGTACCCGCTTATTGAAGAAGGAGAGTTAGACCTCAAAGATGCGGTTTCGATGAAAGAACGGCTCGAAAAAGAGGTATTCCCTGAGTACAAGATCGCCTTGGCCCATTCAAGACTCGACGAGGAAGAAAAACGACGGACAATGGAGGCGTTTCGTCAAGGCGGCATACACATACTCGTTGCAACCAGCGTCGTGGAAGTAGGGGTCGATGTACCGAACGCAACCTGCATGGTCATAGAACACGCGGAACGCTTTGGGCTTTCGGCCATGCACCAACTGCGCGGGCGGGTTGGGCGGGGAACGGCCCAGTCGTACTGCTTTCTCGTGTATTCCGACAATTATACGGAAGTCGCCAAAACCCGCCTCATGGTGATGCGGGATCATTCGGACGGCTTCGTCATTGCGGAACAAGACTTGAAACTGCGCGGTCCGGGGCAGATCAGCGGCATTGAACAGTCGGGGTACATTAGGCTTGGGCTTGCGGATCCCGTAGAACACGCGGCAATCCTCGAAAAAGCCCGTGCGGACGCCTTTGCCATGCTGGAAGCGGACCCCGGCCTCCTTTTGAGCGATCACCGCTGCGTGGCCGAGGCGTTATCCCGCGCGCCGCCCTTCACAGATGTGGGCGTATAAACGGGCCGCCGCTTTTTCCGGCGCGCCCGATAGGGTTTAATACCCTGCCGCAAGCGGGCGGGGATTTTTTATTCCCCGTATCGCTCCGCATTGTTTGCTATTTAGAAAAAATCCGTTTATTTCGCAAGTATCCCCCCGATGTATACCCCTTTACAGGGTTCGGCGGTTCGGGTTTCCGGTAGCGGCGGCGTCTAACACCGGGCGCGGTTCCGGCATAGAACCGGCATATATGCCGCCGGCATACATGCCGCAGATTGGGGGGTGGCGGAAGCCCCGCATAAGCCCGTGAAACGGGCGAGCGGGGCTGGAGACAGGGGGGCGCGCCGGCCATGCCCCTATATGCGGCCCGCGGCTTGGAAACAGCGCCCCCCCTTATGAATAAACCCGCGCCTCTCTCCGATTATGAGTAGTTATACATCAAGGGATACTTGCGTTTTATTTTTGCGTGGGGAATAATTACGAATATTTTTTGGCGTCTTGCACAAACGTTCCGGCTGTAACAAGATTCTGCTGATATACTTTATATTTTAAGGCATCCGTCATTTTATATCTTCTTTATACGGCTTACTTCTATTTCAATGCGTGTAAATCCTCTATCAACTTCACCGGTTATTTCAACCATGTCGTTTTGATCTATTGAAATCCCACGCCAGAGTCTATCATCTATTTCAACAATGATGCTTCCAGTATCATCGGCGAATAAATATTTCTCATCTCCCAGAAATCTTTCAATTTTTCCCCTTAACGTTACAAAATCATCATCCCTAAAAGTCCTTGCTTCCTTAACTGTTACCGCGTCCGCGCTGGGACCTCTGTACCCTTCTTGCGCGTTAAGCATTGATCCGGTAAATGTCAACGCAAGAACAACATATACATACAATTTCCTTTTCATAAATCTTCTCCTTAATAGTATGATCCACGCGCCTGTGAAAAGCGCGCGCCGCATTAGATTGCGGATTTCAACAATGAAGTTATAAAACTATATAATATTTTATGATTTGTCAAGTTAATTCTTAAAATTTGTGAAGAATTCTAGCCCGCTTACGCCTAACGTTCCGCTGTATGCGAGCGTTTTGCAGTTTGCAAAACTGGAATTCCGAACCTCTCCCCCGACTGAAAGGACAGGAATTTAAGCCTATGATCAAAGGAGATGGCGTCATAAGCGAAAACGGACCGCCTCACACGCGGCGGGTTGACAAAAACCCTATCTGGAAGCAGCGCGCAAGACG
>JAITAN010000162.1 GCA_031284105.1 Treponema sp.
GACGATGAGGATGACAAGGACAAGATTCCGTCCGAGCTCGTTGAAACGTGGGGAAACGGGAGCGCGGAACTATTTACAATCAACAGCGATGCGAGCGGAACTCTTGGCAATATGAATGGTACGTGGAGCGTAAGCGATTCTACGCCGACCTTCACCGCAACCAATGGAAGCGGTTCGGTACAATGGGAGATCAAGGGCGGAAAGCTGGCGATCAGCAATCCGTCAGGAGCATTGTCCTTATTATGGACGGTTATCGTACAACAGCCTCCTTTAGACAAAATAAGCGGCGGCGGCAACGACATACCCGCCGTTACCAACGTCCAAGTATACGACGAGGATGGTAAGGAGTATACCGGCGGCGGGACGGTTAAGATTAAATTTGGGGATAATGATACGAGAGAACCTTTGGGGTGCGTAGCTGCGGGAACAATAACGGGCGGCAAGCCGACCTTGAATCTTCCGTCAAGTATACCTGACAACTATTTATCCGATATGGACACTGCTCCCGCCGGTATTACGGTAACTCCATCCGGCGTAAAGGGCGGCGGCGGCAGCGGCAACCTCGCTGTTTTTGCGGGAGGGAACGAAATAGGCTCTATTGACTATACCAATAACTCCGGTGATACCATTTCGTATATGTATGTTACAAAAGCGGTTGCCATGACCGGTATATATAATGGTGAATATACAGCGCCATATAATGCACCGCTAAAAGCCGGCTGAAATCAAGTGTGGGTATATGTCTCCGGCAACGATATGACTGTTACTACCGATTTAACCGGACTGCCGTCCAATCGAAATGGGTAGTGTCCTTGAACGGCAACAAGTAAACCGGTAAGAATGCGCCTGACGGTAACGAAAAACGTCCCGTAACGCCGCCGTGCGCTTTTCCTACTATGATGAGCAATCGCCGCCTGACCGCCGCCAAAAGCGGCGGTCTTTTTTTACAAACGGACGCGGCAAATCCCGCAAGCCTTATGAAAACCGATAGACAAGAACAACGGCATAGATTATACTACCGGCTATTAGTAGTAACATGACTGTACAAGAGCCTAGAAAGCGGTATACATCAGCCGCCGCCCGCATATACACGCGCCGGCGTCATGCAATCCGGCGGCCGGTTAACTCAACAGTGAAAATCTTCGCGGAGTATAAGACAAAAACGGTTCGCGTCTTGAAGGCGGACGCTGCGGCTAATCCGGACGGAGCTGCCGCGGGCTCCGCACGGCTTCCCCGTAACGAATTGGGGATACATGAACATATAGAAAAAAGCGAGAAAAGTGAGAAAAGTGGAAAAAGAAGCGGGTAGCCGCCATTACTTCGACTGGGCCGCGACCGCACCGCTTGATCCGTGCGCGGCGATTGAAAACCCTCCCTTTGGGAATCCGTCTTCACGGCACGCCGAAGGACGGGCCGCGCGGTACGCTTTGGAAGACGCGCGTGAACGGTGCGCCCGCGTTCTGGGCGTTTCCGGTGATCAGCTTTACTGGACGTCGGGCGGAACCGAGGCAAACGCGCTGGTTCTGTACGCGCAGGCCCTGCGTTCGCGGGTAAACGCGGTCCTCTTTTCGGCCGCCGAACATCCGTCCGTGCGGGAAAACTGTTATATGCTTGAACGGCTCGGTAAACGGATCGCATGTATACCGGTTGCGCCGGACGGGCGGGTAACGGCCGCTTGTCTTGACAGAACGCTGGAGAAGCGTCCCGATGCAGGTTTTGCCGCAATCATGGCCGTAAACAACGAAACCGGCGCGGTGAATACCATAGAAGAAATAGCCGAATATCTGCAAAAAAGAAAAAACACCGGCATCGGGTCAAAACCCATTCACCTGCACTGCGACATGGTGCAGGCCCTTGGAAAGACCGCGGGGCCGCTTCCCCTTTCGCTGGTAGACTCCGCATCCATGAGCGGACACAAGATCGGCGCGCCGCGCGGCATAGGGCTTCTGTACCTCAAAAAACCGCTTGAAACCATGTTCAGGGGTGGCGGACAGGAACGCGGCGTCAGAGCCGGTACGGAAAACACCCCGGGCGCGCTTGCCCTAGCCGCCTGCATGGAACGCTATGCCGGCAGTGATGCCGCGCTCGCCGGACACGGGCAAGCGCAGGCGCGTAGTACCCGTCTTATCGGTTTTCTGCGTGAAACCGGCCGCTGCGCCCTCATACCGGAAGACAGAGGCGCGGAAGATAGCCGCTTTTCTCCCTATATCCTACAACTACGCATCAAGGGTATACCGGGCGAGGTACTGGCGCGGGTGCTTGACGATGAAGGCTTTGCGGTTTCAACGGGGTCCGCATGTTCTTCGGCATCGCATGAGCGTCCCGTGCTTGCGGCAATGGGCGTGTCGCGAGACGCCCAACTGGAAGGCGTCCGCATCTCCCAAGGACGTTTAACCGCTATGGACGATATTGACGCATTGATCGAGACCCTTGCCCGTGTGATACGACAGTATTAACAATGAGAACGAGAGGCTTGTACGCCTACGGCGCGAAGCCGCGCCATGGGTAGGATCGCCGCTCACGCTTATCCTATCATCCTTGAATTACGTCTCATTTTCGTGTATACTCTTTCAAAGGAGGAGACTAATCGGTGAATACTGTGAAAATCGCTATGACGGACTATGAGGAAGAGGAAACGGGAAAAGAAACCGCTTGCCTGCCCTTGTGGGTAAAAGAGACGGCGCCCGCGGTGTTTATTCAGGATGTTCTTGCCTACCTTGGGAAAAACAACTGGGATATTTCCATCGTGTTCTGCAATAACGCCTCTATCCGCGACCTGAATAGGCGGTTCCGGGACATGGACGAACCGACCGATGTACTGTCATTCGCGCTTGGCGAAATGGACGGCGAGCGGTTCCTGCCCGGAGACATTGTTATCTCCCTTGAAATGGTTGAAGAAAACGCCGGCTATTTCGGCGTTCCCATTGAAGAAGAATTGCGCCGCGTGCTGGTTCACGGCATCCTTCACCTTGACGGCATGGATCATTACGGGCATCTGGCGAGAACTTCGGGAAGCGGCGCGCCGGAGGACGGGGAGATTGAACCGATGCTGTACGTACAAGAGGAAATTTTGACGGCATTGGCAGCGTATGAAAAGAAAGGAAGCGCATGGGAAAGGTAAAGAGCCGCAACGACACGCCCGCCGATACCAAAGAAGCCGGTATTCTCCACGCTGAAAAACCCTTATCCGAAGACGAGCGGGATTTAACGCTCCGCCCCCAAAACATAGCCGAATTCCTTGGGCAGTCAAAAATCAAAGAAAACCTCGCCGTGTTCATCGCGGCCACAAAAGCCCGCAGGGAAAGCCTCGACCACCTGTTTCTGATAGGACCGCCCGGACTTGGAAAAACCACGCTGGCCCAAGTGGTTGCCCACGAGCTGGGCGTTGATTTTAAGGTAACGTCCGCTCCCGCGCTGGATAAGCCGAAAGATCTTGTGGGCGTTCTGACCACCATGACTAAAAACTCGGTGTTCTTTATCGATGAGATTCACCGCCTCAAGCCGGCTATTGAGGAAATGCTTTATATTGCGATGGAAGACTATGAGCTTGACTGGATCATTGGGCAAGGACCGGGCGCGAGAACCATGCGGCTGCCCATTCCCCGGTTCACGCTCATAGGCGCTACCACCAAAGCCGGCAACGTCTCAAGCCCGCTTGTAAGCCGTTTCGGTATAACCTGCCGTTTTTCCTTCTACGAACTGGCGGATATGGAAGCCATTCTGCGGCGATCAGCCGGTATCCTAAACGTCCGCATCGAAAACGACGCCGCGAGCCTCCTTGCGACGTCGAGCCGGGGCACGCCCCGCGTGGCGAACCGGCTTCTCCGGCGTATGAGGGACTTCGCCCAAGTGAAACAATCGCGGTCCATTACCTTGGACATTGTGGAAAACGGGCTTGTGCAGCTCGAGATCGATTCGCTTGGGCTCGAACGGTACGACCGTGAAATCCTCCGTATGATCATCGAGCGGTACAATGGCGGACCTGTGGGCGCGGAAACGCTTGCGATCTCTGTGGGAGAGACTGTGGAAACCCTCGAAGACTACTACGAACCCTACCTTATCCAAGCGGGTCTCATTCAGCGCACGCCCAGGGGACGGATCGTAACGGCATTGGCGTACACCCACCTTAATATCGCGCAAAAACATACGTCCGGCGCGTTGTTCTGATGATGGGGGTTACCGCTGCCGAATCGCGATCATAAACGCGTGCAAATCTTCCGGCCTTTCAAACACGCCCTGAAAAAGCGATGGTCCGCCGCCGCCTCTACCGTGATGAGCGGCCAGCGCGTCTTTGAGCAGGGGACGAATGTCGAACCCTTTTGCCGAACAGAACGCCGCGAATTTCAGCGCGGCGGCCGAATCATCCTGCGCGCCGGCGCCGGGAGCCGTTTCCGAGGCAAGCACCAGAACCGCGCTCGTGAGTTTTTGCGCGGCATTGCCTATGCGAAGCACTTCTTCCATATCCGCGTCCATGTAACTCACCGTGATGACGCGCGGCTTCCCGTCTTTTTCAGTATCCGCGCCCACATTCGCGATACTAAAAGCCGAGACGAGCGATTCCGCCTTGCGCTGCGCGGCTTCTTCCTGAAAGAATTTGAGTTTTTGCTCAAGTTTACCGGTTTTCTCAAGCAGCGAGCGAACGCCCTTATCCGTTTCCATGACCGGTACGTTGAGCGCGCGGGAAATAAAGTCCGCGTTCCGCCTGAGCAGGCGGCTGTCGCGCAGGACGCGGCGGCCCGCGATGAAATGCACCCTCGTCATGCCCTTGTATTTTTCAGCCGCAAGGATACGCAGCACGCCGATCCGGCCGGTTGAAGGCAGGTGCGTACCACAGCACGGCGAGAAGTCGCAGCCTTGTATCTCCACCACGCGGATAACGTCATCGACTTGCGGGATTTGTTTGCGTAAAGGAAACGCGCCGGTATCTTCGGGAGGACAGAGATGGGTGATCACCGGATGATCCTGTTCAATGGCCGTCTGCACGGCTTCTTCTACCGCAACAAGGGTTTCCTCAGACAGTTCTTTCGCGTCAACATCAATGGCGCATAGGTCGTCTCCCATGTGCATGGAAAGCGTATACGCGCCGGTCATGCGGAGGATCGTTCCCGAAAGCAAGTGTTGCCCCGTATGGTGAACCGTATGATCCATACGCCGCGTAACATCAAGTACCAGTTCCACGGGTCCCGGCCCAAGCCGCGCCGCGTTTTCGCTTGAGACAACGTGGAGAATTTCACGCTCTTTTTCTATTTTTTGTTCTATGACCGTGAGTAAAGGTACGCCGTTAATGGAGCCTCGGTCCGCGGGCTGTCCTCCGCCTTCGGGATAAAAAATGGCGGCGTCCAACAGCAGCGCGGACGTACCGGCCGTGAGCGGGCGGATTTCAAGAATGTTGGCATTGAAAGGCTCGGCGCTGTTATAATCGTAATAAAGGGGGATCGTTTTCATAGGTCTTATAATACGCTTTTTGCGGGCGAAGCGCAATGGAGTAGGGGAGGCGTTTCGGGGCGCCGGAGTAGGGGAGGGGAGGCCGTAACGCTCGTTCCGGCAGGGTTGCGCGGGCATGAAAAGACGGGTGCGGATGAACAGGGGAAAACGTAAATAAAAAAAGAGTCGAGAGATTTTACCTGTACATTACCTGCCAAACAATCCCGCAAGATACGCCGGCACATCAACTTTGACGGGCATAAGGTACAGATTAAAGTCCTGCTTTTTACAAAAATCAATCACTTGTCTGCCGAAACGGGTATTCCATTCCATGGTCGGTTCAAAACTCTTGGGAAACACCGCCCGATTGCGCTCTTCCCAATAATTACGGCTCTGCGGCAAAAGAACCGGTGAAATGCCCCAGAATACATCCTTATCCTCAAGGTATTCCGCATATATTTCAAGAAGCCGGAGATCAAAGAACGGCTGACTCATAAAACCTACGGCTCCCGCGCCTTCCTTCTCCATCAGATAGTCAAGTTCATACCTAATGTTCGACCGGTATGGGTCAAACGCGGCGTAGATCCGCAGTTCCGGCATTTCCCGCTTGAGCTTCCTGATAAACGGGACGGTCTTTGTGGGATAGCAAACGTGATGAGACGTTTCTTTCGGCGGATCTCCCGCAATGACAAGAATACTCGATATGTTTTTTAAGCGGAACAATGCGGTGAGCGGGAAGGGCGTCTCCATATCAAAATCTATGGCTCTGATATGAGGAATACATATCTTGTCCGGCAGCTTCGCAACAAGATCGGCGCAAGCATCCCACGAACGCAAAGGAAACCGGAGCAAATCAGGAATGTTGATACTATTTATGGAAGGGAAATCCCGTACGGTCTCGGATATCCGGGCAAGCGTTTCGATATCCCGAGGAACGGATTCAAGGGATACCAGCATACGCTCTCAATTCGGCGCGGAAGATCGCTATCCTGCCCCCGCTCTGCGCCGCGTCTTTTTTCCTGCCTTCATAAGCAAACCCCTGCTCTATAGGTGCTTTCCACAATTCAACCGTTTCATCTAGCCGCGTTTCTCTTAAGTAATTGATATCAAGCCTCATACTATCCGCCTTCACAAACACATCCGGCTCCGTAATATCCTGAATCCACTGCACGTAACGGGCGTTATTGACATGCCCATTGTAGTCAATATCCGAATAACAGGGTATCCGTTCCCCCGCAAGCGCTAGATGTTCCCGTGTATTAAGGCTCACGATTTCGTTTAACGCATCAAGTCCTTTGTTTTCGGGCAATGTATCTACTATAAACTGGGGACGCAACGGACGATGCGTCTCAATATCAACGATCAGCCAGCCGCTCCGCCCCCGAACAAGGACGTTACCCGCCATGTCCTGAATATCGTAATCTCTTTTAGCAAAGAGTTTTTCCCAGCTTCGGGGCCAGCTCCGTATTATTATTTTTTCGTGAAATGCGGGACGTTTTTCCATAAGCACGCTGCTCCGTGAAAGTATCCATACCTGCCCGCTCTTCGCCAAAGCCGCACGTCCTACGCCCAGAGTCTCCGCGTGGTTGATCGCTACTTCTTGAAAGTAGTCAAATGTCCGCGCCAGCGTAAGCCGGTCCGAAATATCAACATCTCCAAAACCAACAAAGATTTCTTGTGTACCAATATCTGCCATAGTAACCTGCCTAAAACGCATCCGAATTACCGCATCCGAATCGGTGAATTTATTCTCTTTCTTTTTTAGCGGTATCCGACGGTTTTGAAAAGCGGTGAAACAGCCGTACGAGGCCGTCGATTTTTTTGTAGCAGCCTCGCAGTCTTGTGAGGAGGTCCTCACCAAACGCCGACTCTATTTCTTTCCTATTTGTGATAAAGTCATGACATTTTTGCTGTTTATCGCCAAGAAAAGCCTCATATATTTTTCCAATGACGATGAGTGATTGCTCTGCACCGTTGATGATGTCTTGAGCTATATTGTTCACGCTCTTGAAGAGATTATTGGAGTATTTTATATAACTCTTTTCACGATCCGCTTTTGTTACGTACAGCCTGATCTTATCCCCATACTCGTTTGAAGCGGCAAGGGATTTGTCAAAGGCGTCAATTTTTGACGGGATTGTTATAAGTGAATGAACCGCTTCGGACAGTTGCTGGGATAAGCGACGATCCACCCACTTCCCTTTGACTAAAAAGAGTTCACATATAGGATGAATTTCATCTTTAAAGATAAACTGCATGAAAGTTTTTAGATAACGCATTTCAATGGTATGGGTATAGCCTTCAAGTTTTTTTGCAAAAAACCCGGCGGCTATTTCTTCAGTATAATTTGTCAGTTTAGGGACGCTCATAGCGCCAAAAATTTCCGTTGCCATCGCTGTAACCGCCGCGTTTCTCTGTGCATTGAGTATCTTTTCAACCGTTTCATGAGCTTCAAGGCGTCTCTCTTCCAGCCATTTATCAATAATATGTTCTTTCGGGATATTTGGTTTTACCTGCCACGCCGGAGATTTATCAACAAGACGAACAATAAGCAGGAAAATACTTGAGCTCTGTACATCTTGCAGACCAACAAGCAGCTTATTCCACTCATCGACGGAAATGAGTTCTAAATTTTTGTATGTGTTAATGGTTTTGATTGCGTGCTTCCAATCCAAACTCATGGACATGGCATACGCTACTTCCATAAAATCTTTGAGATTATCGGAAATCTTTTCCCCAATTACACGTCTATACTCCGGCTGATAGTTAAAATCATTCTCCGGTATATCACCGTCAAATTTAGCGAGCAAACGATAGTAATCAAACATAACAAAGTTGATTAAGCGCAGAATCGTATTATAACATTCGTCAACGGTATTAACGGTACCGGCATCAAACACCGCAAGCAGAGTATCAAGTTCCTTTTTCACCTGAACCTCTAGCTCTTCAGGGCGCATGGTCTTTCCCCGCTCTTCGATGGCTTGCGCCGTAAGACCCTCCACTATGTCGAGCAGCTTTTTATCCATAAAACTCTCGATAACACACATCTTCAGTTGTGAAGAATGTTCCGCTCTTTGCAGATATACTTGCGCCTTACCTACAGTTTTGTAAATAGTGAAAAAAAACTTACCCATATCACTTTCGGTTTCTTCGGTTCTTATTTTAAAAAAACCTTTGTACCTGCTTTGGGCAATATCACGAGTTATCATTTTTAATAATCTTTTTTTATCGGCATCATCTTTTGATCCCGAACCGCTTAATTGTAAGAAAAAAGATTGCAATTTTTCTAAAAAAAATAGAGCCATATTTCTATAATAGACCATATATAAGGACAGGTCAAGAATAAATCTCGGCAATTCTACAAGAAGCCGGATGTTGTAAATTGAAGATTGAAAATTTCATACACATTCCATAAACAAAACTTATAATACCACCTAACCTCTAAAAACCTCCATTTCACAGATTTATAACCCCGAAACAAGCGTTCTAGAATCGGTTCTACTGTAAATACAAGTTCAGTCCTTGATATTGTACTTCTTACGGAACCGCTCAATACGCCCCGCAGTATCTACCAGCTTTTGTTTGCCGGTAAAAAACGGGTGGCACGCCGAACAAATTTCAACGTGGATATCTTTAACCGTTGAACGGGTTTCAATAACATTTCCACACGCGCATGTAATTTTTGCCGATCCGTATTTGGGATGAATTCCTGTCTGCATAAGTTACTCCTATTAATGGCGGCGGGATCGCCGCAAAATATAATTGTACATACACTCCTTATTACTGAACACACAGAATATTATGATTACTCTTTTTTATACCGATCCTGCCCCGCCGGTGTTCATCGACTTAAGGAATGCTTCATTATTCTTACTTTTCTTCATTTTGTCAACTATCAATTCGACAATTTCAATATCGTCCATAGGGTTGATGACTTTACGCAGTATCCAGATTTTCTGCATTTCGTCTTCGGTAAGGAGAAGGTCTTCCTTGCGCGTACCGGACTTCTTGATATTGATGGCGGGGAAGAGGCGGCGATCGGAAATGCGGCGATCAAGGTCAATTTCAAGATTACCGGTCCCCTTGAATTCCTCAAAGATGACCTCGTCCATGCGGCTACCTGTTTCGATAAGCGCAGTAGATATGATGGTAAGGCTGCCGCCTTCTTCTATATTACGGGCAGCGCCAAAGAACCGCTTGGGTTTGTGGAGCGCATTTGAGTCAACACCGCCGGAGAGTATTTTACCGGATGCAGGCACAGTCTGGTTATAGGCGCGCGCCAGTCGGGTGATGGAATCAAGCAGAATAACCACGTCTTTCTTGTGTTCCACAAGGCGTTTTGCCTTTTCAAGTACCATTTCCGTAACCTGCACATGCCGTGACGCCTGTTCGTCAAACGTTGAAGAAATGACCTCGGCGCGTACCGTGCGCTCCATATCGGTAACCTCTTCCGGGCGCTCGTCAATGAGCAGCACAATAAGATAGACTTCCGGGTGGTTCTGGGTGATGGCATTGGCTATCTTTTGCATCATGATGGTTTTACCGGTACGGGGCGGGGCTACGATAAGCGCGCGCTGCCCCTTACCGATGGGGCAGAACAGGTTGATGATACGGGTGGATATATCTTCGGTAACGGTTTCAAGATCAAGCTTTTTGTTTGGGTACAGCGGCGTAAGGTTATCGAATGGGATGCGGTTCTGGACTATGGTTGGAGAATCGTAATTTACGGTTTCCACATGAAGCATGGCGAAAAAGCGTTCACTTTCCTTGGGACTACGGATTTGCCCATAGACCGTGTCGCCTGTTTTAAGCGCAAAGAGCCGTATCTGACTGGGGCTTATGTAGATGTCATCGGGTCCGGGAAGATACGAGTTCTGAGGACTGCGGAGGAAGCCGTAGCCGTCCGGCAGGATTTCAAGAGAGCCGTAGGCGTAGATGACGCCGCCGCGTTCCGTGTGGCTTTTAAGAACGGTAAAAATCACCTCTTGTTTTCTTAAATTAACCAGCGCTTCATGCGAGATACCGTAATACGAGGCAAGCTCCCGCAGATCCATCATATTGAGCCTGATAAGCTCGTTGATACATAAACGGGGTTTGCTGGTATCCTCGTTACGCGGTTCCGGTTTTCCGTAAAGGTCGGGCATGGAAGGCAATTTTGGTATGGGCGGCACGAATTGCGAAACAGGGGCATCCGAAACAGGAAAAGGCACGGATTCCGCATTGCGGTTCAGTACGCTTCGGGTAAAGGTGCGGCGCGGACGTGCCGTTTTTTGTAACGAATCGTTACCATCCGCCGCCGGTTCCTCTCCGTCAAAGGCGCCGGTTGTAGCTTTGTTTTCTCTTGTGTCGGTTACGAGCCTTCTAGGTCTTGCTCTAATGATGACCCGGCTGGTTTTTTCCATTTCCGCCGGAGCGTCCCAATTTCCTCCAAGTTCGGACTCATCTCCAGACGTCTCCACATCTGAAACTTCGCTGTCGTTAGATGAATCTCGCGCCGAATTTTCATCTAACAACTCTTCCGTACTGGACGATTCTACGTCTATACTATCGTCATTATTCATCAAAAAATTCCTCCTAAGAACTTTGGTTCCACGATATGTTTAGAGAATAAAACATATTTTTTTATTATGTAGTTGTTTCATTATTTTCATTCATTACTGAAGGATTTCACATTTTCTATTCTTTCGAGGAAAGAAAACTCTATATTTTGTTCTATTTTACACCGATAAGCCCTTTTGTCAAGGGATAAAACACCTAAATTCATATTTTTTTATGGTTCCCCTCTTCTTATCCCCAACGCTCATCTAAAAAAACATCGATTTCCCGCAACACGGCTTCCGTAGCACGGAGCCGTACTTCGTTTCTGCTTCCTTCAAAATAAAAATGCGTCCTTTTTACAAGGGAAACGGTTTCTTCTTCACGAACCGCAACGCCTATCCATACCGTACCGACAGGCGTTACGTCGCCGTCTCCGCCGGGTCCGGCTAAACCGGTAACCGAAGCGGAAATACCGGCGCCGCTGTTTGTAAGCGCGCCAAGCGCCATTGCCGCGGTCGTTTCCTGGCTTACCGCGCCGAATCGGCGTATAACAGTTTCATCAACGCCGAGCATACCGGCTTTCGCATCCGCCGTATACGTGATGAAACCGCCCCACAAAACCCTTGACGCACCCGGAACGGCTGCGATAGCGGCCGATACAAGCCCCGCGGTACACGATTCCGCAGTAACGAGCGTCTTTGAATAAGCGGCAAGTTTTCGGACAATTTCCACTGCAATTTCATTCATCCTTGTTCACGGCTTTGACCCCGAAGCTCCGCTTTTATCTCTTCGGTGGGACGGGAGAATATTTCAATTTCTTTGTCAACGCCGGTCATGCTGCATTGCCCTTCAAAGATAACGCCGTCCGCTATGCGGAAACGGGCTGTGGTAAGATCTCCGTGCATTTCCGCGCCCGGAAACAGGTCTACCTTATCGGAGGCTCTCACCATGCCGGTAACCCGCCCGTATACGGTGAGCGATGTTACAAATATGTGATCCGCCTCGACAACCGCACCCTTATCGACAATGAGCGCACCCTGGGCATCTATGGTTCCATGGAATTTTCCCTTAATACACAAGGTTTCCTTGAATTTGAGCAACCCATCAAACCTACATGTTTCGCTAAAAGTTACCAGTCGAGGTTTATTTTTTTTTTCTGTATTCGACATAGGAATATGATAGCATGTTACCGAAAAAAAGGCAAGCGTGTGAAACCGGAGATGCCCATTTAGGCGCGCCCGTTTGGGCGTACACGCTCAAAAAAGCGTGGATGCGGGAAGACACCGCTTTGCTTTTCTCCCATTCAAAGCGAATATCAAGAACGTCTCTATCGCTGCTTTCCTTTCAGAACATCACACACCCTAAAGCTTTTCCCCTTCATATATAAACGAGCGTATCTCTTGGTATATACCCGTATGGAGGCTCATTGATCACAGTCCGCAAACTATAAAATGGACCGTGCCGATTAGGAACCGGAGTTTGACGCTTAACCAAGAGAGCCATTGAAGAGAGGAAAAGAAGGGGTTCCGTTCTGATGACGCACTCTCTAGGGCGCGTTCACGCAACGATAAGCACGGTGCGATTGCCGGGGTATACGCCGGAGGGATAATTACGATTAAATATAATTTTTACAATTATTTTATCCATTAGCCAATAATGAACCGATGTCCTTCATGACCGTATGCAGATCGTTTCTTTCATGCGCCGGTCCATTGCGTGTACCGGCAACGACATGTACTCCCTTAACATCAAATTCAAGCATCTGAAACATATCTTTTGTATAATCAAAATACACCTGGAACTTGCCGGAATCAGGATTGCCCTGTGTAAAAACAAGAATCAGCTTTTTCTTCCCGGCGGCATTCTTTTCCTTGAAATATGGAGAGAATCGCGGGGAGATTTGTGCAAACAACCTATCGGTGAATATTCGCGCATGGGCGCTCATCTGTCCCATATAAATCGGCGAACCGAGAACAAGGGCGTCGGCATATTCAAGCGCCTCGTACAGTTTCTGCATATCGTCATTGATAATACAACCCCGATCTCCCTTTTTGCAGCTCCAACAACCCTTACACGGTTTTATATCAAGATCGCTGAAATACCATGCTTGAATTTCGGCCCCCTGTTCTTTAGCGCCTTCAAGTATTTTGTTTATTGCCCATGCGGTATTGCCTTCTTTCCGTGGACTTGCGGTAAATCCGATTATTTTCATTTCTTTCCCCTTACGATGTCACTTCTTCCTTCATGTAATATTCTACGCAGTTGTACCCTCACGTATACCCCACAGCCCGTCTAGCAAAGAATATGATACGAACTTGTAACACTTCTTACCGTTCTCAACGGTTTCTTTCACTCTCTCTTCTATCACTTCGTCTCGGACTTTATTCGAGAACTCAGACGCAGCGGCTATTTTGCCTTTTACGTACGCCGGCGGTTCTTTTCGCGTCAGATAGAATGAAAAGAACTTGCCGCCTCCAGCTCCCGGTCTGAGATGCCGCGCACGCAGTCGTTGCTGCGCTTAACATCCCGCTCGAAAGAGTTTACGACGATCGCCTCGTGCGTCTTTTCGTTTCGTATAAGGTCTATACCAAAGTATGCCCCATTAGAATCTGGATTCTCACCGGCGTACGAGGGAAAACCGCGCTCTTTGTCGTCTTTTGTGAAGTTGTCGTGAAACAACGACGCTTCACGTCTTCGTTCAAGAACCATATTGACTCCTATGAAAGTTCAAACCTCAACTGAGGATAATGTAAGAACAAAAAGCTTTCATTTGGCGCGGGTGAAGGTACAACTATGATATTCTATATATTGCAGATTTTTTGTCTATATATGTTCTAAAATATTAGGCGCATTTCGCATAACTTCTTAACTATCACGTACCTTTAGTTCATATAATACCAAACGCAGTTATCCAAAGAGGTATACCTGATACTCCATTTTGCCCGTCGCCTATAATAATGCCGCGGGGGAGCGCCTATAAGGTCTGACCTGTCAATACTGATTTACCATACTGATCTTGAATTGAGGATAATGTTCGCATCAGCGGCGGGATTAGTACCGATAGGTCTGACCTGCCAGGAGGTCTGATCTGCCTTGC
>JAITAN010000196.1 GCA_031284105.1 Treponema sp.
GGCGCCGCCGGCTACATGTGTACCGCATACATGGGTTTATGTGCGCCGCGCGCAGTGGGAGTACCGCAAGGGTAAACCTTGGGCAAAACACGCGGGGTGATTGTTGTGGTTACCGGAAACATGACCTGAATGAACGCCTTCACCCTCCCATGCAGGTTTATCGCCCGTTTTCATGGCGCTGCTTCGGGAGATCAGCCTCCCCACGCCAGTTTTGTATGAAGCGCGCGGTAGAAACTCTGCCGTCCCGCCGCGATAAGGGACGCGTAATACGGCGCTTTTTGTATAACAATCCTGTCGCCGGGCGAGAGCGGTACGGTTACCTGTCCGTCCATAGACAGGAGGAGTCCGCTTCGCTGCTCGTCTTCCATGTCGATGATAATGGTTTTATCGGACGGCAGTACCAGCGGGCGGTTTGAGAGGGTAAAGGGGCAGATGGGGTTTATGATGACGGCATCCACTTCAGGGTCAATGACGGGACCGCCTGCGGCTGCGGAATACGCAGTGGAACCGGTGGGCGTGGCGGCAATAAGCCCGTCTGAACGATAGCTGCCGAGTGAAAGCCCCCCGCTCCGGCCGTCTGTTTTTACGCAGAACCGGATGATCTTGGCAACGCCTGATGCGGAGATAACGGCATCGTTCAGGCAGGAGCCGTGTTCTATAATCGCGCCGCGCCGTTCCACCAGCACATCGAGCATGAGCCGTCTCGAAATGTCCGCAGTACCCGCTAAAAACCGCTCAAAGACCGGCTTCCACCCGTCGTACGGGATTGAGGCGATAAACCCAAGCGTTCCCATGTTAATGGGAAAGACGGGGATGCCCAGCGGGGACACGGTACGCGCAGCGTACAGCACGGTGCCGTCCCCGCCGAGGCTGAATGCTATGCCGTATGGGGTGCGGATTTCTTTGTCCGCGTCTTTGAACGAGAAAAAACGGTACTCAACCGCGTGGGCGGAGAGTTTTTCGGCAATATCCAGTGCGGTTACGGACGCGAAGTCTTTGTGCGGATTTACAAACAGCAGGGCTTTTTTCAGCATGGCGGTTTCTTGAAGACCCAACACGCCGGCATGGTCTTCCCCCGAAAATCTTCGTCCCTCAGTTGTTCCGTGATATTCCGGCGCGTATAACGATTCGGCAGTCCGGCGCCGGTAAGGACGAAGCGCCGCGCGTTGGTCGAAAAATAAAGCGCGCCGCCCGGGTTCAGCAGCGTTAAGCAGTTCGCAATGAGGGTTTGATGATCACGGTTCACGTCAAAGTCCGAATACATTTTTTTTGAATTGGAGAACGTCGGCGGATCAAGGATAATAATGTCCCATGTACGCTTCCTTCTCACCGCTTCATCAATAAACCGGAGCGCATCCGCACGGATGAGACGGCAGCGCGGGAGACAGCGGGTATGCGGTGCCGGCACGGCAAGAACCGATTCCTGCGGCAGCAGCTCGGCTTCCACGCGGTTGAGCATACAGTTTACCTTCGCCCAGTCAAGATAGGTGTTGGACAGGTCAACCGAGTCCACTTCTACCGTCCCTCCGGTACTAACCGCATACACGGAAAAGGCGCCCGTATAGCAAAAAAGGTTCAAGACTTTTACCCGTGTTCCGTTGTTTGGTTTCGCCGCGGCCTGTTGAACCAAAAGACGGAGTTTTCTTCTGTCCAGAAAAAGTCCTGTATCAAGATAATCTGAAAGATTCGTCCTAAAGGTAAGCCCACATTCATGCACATCAACAAAGAAATTCTGATGAACAAGCCGGACGTATTGGCCGTCTCCCCGCTGCCTTTTGCGTATCTTTAGAAAAATACGCTCCGCGGGGATGAGGGTTGCGTGCGCTATCGCTTCCGTCATTACCCTAAGCCAGAGCGCCTCCTCTTCCTCGCTTTTTTCGTAGGGACGCTCAAAGAGCGCGCCGCAGACGGCATCATTATAGAGATCGATCTGGAGGGGAATTTCGGGAATATCCCTGTCGTACAGTCTAAAAGCATCGGTATCAATACGCGCAGCCCATTTCTTAAGATGTCTATGCCTTTTTGTGAGGCGGTTAAAGAGCATCTCCGCCTGATACGCGGTTTTTTGATCGCTGCGCTCCATATCAATAGGTTAGCTCCGCTCAAGCGCCTTTTTTATGACGGGCTCATGCTGCGCCTTACGGGAATAGTCGATAGCACGCCATGCGGCGTCTTCGGGCATGGTGGCAAACGCGCAAAAGTCCTTCAGTTCGATGGCGTCAACCATGTGTCCGGCGATATTTCCCGCGCGCGAGAGAAGCTGCGCCACATCATGGGCAGAGGCGCCATGCTGCCGTCCAAGCCCTATATAGACCCGCAAAATACCGCTTGCTTCCGCGCCGCCCATGCGGCGGATCGCGGAATGTCTTGAATGGCTTTTTTCGCGTTTTTCATACGCGGCTCCGCGCACGGCACCACGCGCGCCTCCATACGCGCCCCCATGCGCGCCGCTGCGGAGAAATCCATGAATAGGCGCATTCCGTTCCGCCTGTTCTTGAAATTCCATGACGGCCGCATACCGGGAAGAGTCAAGCTGTTCGCCGTACGACAGAGTGATAAGCGCCTTTACCGCTTGTTCCGCGCCCAATTTCTCTATCAATTCTCTACTGATTGCCGCAACCGGATCCGAGAGCAGCAGGGAAGTCGCCGGAGCCGCGTTTTCCGGTGCGCTTTCGGCAGGTTTTCCCGATACCGCGCCGGCGTTCTCACCGGTCTGTTCCACGGGCTGCGGCGCGGGGGGCGCGCCGTTTTCCGTGGTTTTGACATATTCATCCTTATTCTGGACGGAATCATCGGCGGGAACCGCGGCATCCGCAGTTTCCGCGGCCCACGCCTCTATGACGGAGCCGATAATCCGGCGTTTCATGGCTTTCATCACGGTTTTCACATGGGGAACCTTGGCAAAGACGATAGGAGTGCCGAGTATCCGTTCCATGCTCCGAGAAAGGAATTTTATGCGCTGGCGCTCGGAAGGAAGCGCGAAGGTGATAGCCTTACCCCGCCGTCCTGCTCTTCCGGTTCTGCCGATACGGTGGATATACGTTTCTTTGTCGTTGGGCAGATCGAAGTTGATGACATGGGTCAGGCGCTCTATGTCGAGTCCCCTCGCGGCAACGTCGGTTGCCGCGAGGATTTTGGTTAGTTTTGAGCGGAATCTGCGCAATGTCCGTTCACGCGCCTCTTGGGAAAGATCGCCGTGTATGGCTTCCGCGGGATACCCGTTTTCTACCAGGCGGTGCGCCAGTTCGTCCGCGCCTATCTTGGTTGCGCAAAAAACAAGCGCGTAAAAGTCCTCGGCCGCGTCTATAATACGGCGCAAGGCTTCCAGACGGTCCTCTTTTTTGATTAGATGGTAGAATTGATCAACCGCAGGCTTTTCGTCTTCGGGCGCGGCGTCTTCCAGAATTTCCACGTCGCCAATATGGGTACGTACGATTTTCAGAATGGGTTCCGGCATGGTTGCGGAAAAAAGCCCCACTCTGCGTTCCGGTTTTACCGCTTTGAGAATGGTTTCAATATCCTCAAAAAAGCCCATATCAAGCATTTCATCCGCTTCATCCAAGATGAAGTAGTCAACGGCGGAGAGATCAAGGGCCTTGCGCGCCATTAAATCCATGACTCGGCCCGGGGTTCCGGCGACTATTTCCGTCCCCCGTTTAAGGTCGAATATCTGATTGCGGATAGACGCCCCGCCGTAGACCGCGGTAATACGCGGAAACTGCCGCGTGGTAAGAGATGCGATCTCTTTACAAATCTGCTGACACAGTTCGCGGGTCGGCGTGAGGATAAGGGCGCGCGGGGCGTGAGTACTCACGATGAGTTTTTCCACAAGCGGTATGCCGAATGCCGCGGTTTTTCCGGTGCCGGTACGGGCTTTTACCACCAAATGCCCCTCGTCCGCGAGCAAACGCGGCAAACTTATTGCCTGAATGGGCGTCGGCGTGGTAAACCCTTTGTTTTTCAATGCCTCAAGCACCGCATCGGATAAACCGAATTCGGCGCCGAATTTCGGCGTGCCGAAACCGGTAGTTTCGGCGCTGGTATTATTGTTCATACAACTCCTATAGTGTGCGGTTTAATCGCCCGTGTAACGAAATATTCCGGTACATAGTCCCGTAATACGCCTTCGTTATCATAATCTTCGTAGAGATCGGCGAGAATAAAACCGGCTTTTAATTGTCCGCCTATTTGTTCTTCCAGAGAATGGCTGAATTGAATATTGTCATATTCCCAATGTATGCTTTCGTATAATGCACGATCTTTTAAGGGATTATACGGCAGTTTGTGCGTTATGACGAGGGGTAATGTCCCGGTATCGTCAAATAAATAACATATCCCGTTACTCATTCCCGCCAATAAAACGCCGCCCTTTTTTAACACGCGGAAACACTCGTTCCAAATATGGTACACGTCTTCCACATAGCAATTCGACACCGGATGAACTATCATATCAAACAGTTCATCAGAGAATGGAAGCCGTTCCGTCATATCCGCTTTAATGATGCGTATATGATACGACTCCCGTTCCGCGACGTACCGTTCACGGGCGAGCTGTTCGTCCGAATAATCAAGCACGGTACAATCTGCGCCTAATGCCGCAAAAACAGGCATTTGCTGACCGCCGCCGCAGGCAAGTCCCAGCAGCTTTTTCCCGTTCAGCGGGGGAAACCATTCTTTGGGAACATATTTATTCGGCGATAACAATACGGAACAGCAGCCGTTTTTTGCTTTCAAGAATTCTTCGCGGCTGATGGGCGTTCCCCATTGCCAGCCGTTCTTTACCCATTTATTAATAACGGAGACATTCAAATCAGTATATTTCTGTTGTTCCATTATAGAACTATATGATAGTTTGCGGCTTTTGTCAATGATGATGCGCCGGCTGAAAAAACCTCCCCGTTACCGCGTTGTCCTGTAAGGAGCCGTTTCCCCGCCGGCTATCAGATACGATAAAAGTACGGGGGGGTACAGATTTATACTTGCATAGAAATTACTTTTTCCATTTACGATACGGCGCGGCTCCGGCAGCTTGCAATGCCGTATCGCTAGCTTGTTTCAATACCGCTACTATGGTAAAAAATATTTCTTTTCATGCTTATTAACGGCGTCCATGCAAAACGCAACAATGCCGCTTGACTTTAGGAAGAGGGAATCGCAAGTATCCCCGGAGATATACCGAGCGCGTCCTAAAACTGAATGCCACGCTCAAACAACCGCTTTATGCGCGCATCCGAATACTCCGTTTCGGCATCCGTCTATACTGTCGCGGGGAAGCGCGGCCCGGACGGCTTACTTCCATGCAGGTATATGCCGGTGATACGCGCGAAAGAAATCAATTGACGTAAGCGGTTAGACAGGAGATCGCCTCGATCGTTCCAATGTATCCGCAAGAACCGAGTGTAGAAACGGCCCACATGCTAATTCAAAGGCGGGAAATATCCGCTCTTATCTCTACCCGATCTCGTCAGAAGATACACTTCCGCTTCAACCGGAAGATAGGCGCTGCCGAAATCCGTTGGCAACTGGGACTCGTAGCTCAGAATGTAGGCGCCGTTCGGGACCGAGACAAGCTTTTGTATAGCGGGTTTCACGCCTTCATTCCGATAGAGGGGAAGCGCTTCTCCGCCGGTCTGGGAGCATAGGTATTCAAGCGCGGCGTCCGCCCGTCCATTACCTATGATGACCGTGTAGAACACAATGCCGTTGTTTACCAGATACGCGGCAAGCTCGGAAAGGCTGTACCGCTCAAAGGCGAGTTCTCCCAGAGATCCGGAACCCACAAACACCACGGCGCGCTTCTTTTCTGTAGGCAGCAGATCCGTTGCGGCAAGACGCAACCCCAGATCAAAGCGCCATTGCGGCGAATAGCCGGCGATGCCGCCGGTTACGGCGCTCGGTAGTATGCCGTTAGCTATTTGTTCTTTTGCAGGCTGTATGGCTGCGGATACAAGCGAGACGATCCTGCTCCCCGCGGACACAATGTCCCTGACAGCTACGCTCAAATCTTCGCGCAGTCCGATAGTTGCCGGTGAACGTTCAATAAGGATGGAAATATCAAAATTTGTTGCGCGGTAACCCGCGCCTAAAAACTGCTGCTTGAGAACCGGTCTTCCCTCCTCACTCAGCATGAAATTACGCTCATCAAGCCCGACAATAGGACGCCGGAGCCTGTCCTGCACGGAAAGCTCAACCGTTACCTGCGGAAAAGAGCTTGAGACAACCCGCTCTATCTGCACAAAAAGTCCGGACGTCATATCGTCAAGCCGAGTCATAATGGAAACTTCGCTTGCCTGAAAATTGGCGGCAAGGATGTTGCCGTTCCGGTCCATGCCCACATCCACAAGCTGCACCTTATCATTGCCGACGGTACCGAGTTCCTTCATGGCCGCGGAATCAACATCGACCATGATCACGCGATTTTTATCGGCAACAAGGAGATTTTGCCCATCTGAAAGGAAGCGGAGGCTTTCCGGACCCATAAGACCGCCGGCTACGAGAATACCGAGATGCGCGCCGTCGGAGTCAAATAGGTAAATTTGATTGGAGGTATTATCAGCGACATAGACCCTGCCGTTTTTTGCGGCGATTCCGGTGGGCGAAAGCAAGCCGTTAAAAGGTTGTCCATTTGCGGAAACCGTTTTCTTTCCAAAAGAGAAGATAAATGTACCGTCTGGGCTGAACTTAGAAACTCGCTGATTCCCATAATCAACCACGTACAAATAGCCGGATTCATCAACGGCAAGGTTCTGGGGACCCACGAACATGCCGTCTCCCCGTCCTTTCGACCCGATATACGACTGCCAATCTCCATTACTATTGAGGATGCTCACACGATTACCTCGGTATTCCGAAACATAGAGCCTTCCGTCATCTCCGCGTACCAGATCATAGGGGCGATCAAAGCCGTTTATGGGACCCCGCTGGCGCTGCCTGACGATACCATTCGGGTCAATACGAACAAGTTCGTTACTACCGTACGCGACTACCCACACGGAGCCGTCTTCAAGGGGCAGTACCGCGGTGGGCTGGCGGTACAAGGTCTGTTTCTCCACGGTACCCGGATACCTGCCTGATTCAACGTACCGGGTATCGTCGTCCGCAATAGGCAAGAGATTGCGTCTGTTTTGTACGGTTTCAACGCGGCTATTTAAGAGGATGGCATCCATAGACAGGGGTCCATAGCTGCCGGAAGCGGCTCTCCACTGTCTAATCGCAGCCTCTTCAAGTCCTGAACGGTAATAGGCGCGCCCCAGCCAGTCAAGGAGCAGGGGTTCACCCGGTCTAAAAGACAGCGCGCGTTCAAAGGAAAGAATCGCCTCATTGAATGCGAATCTATTGTACGCTTGCACCCCGATTCTGAATTCCTCCCGCGCATAGCGGGCGTTAAGATCCGCATTGCCGGCAGTGAAATCGGATTGTTGCGCAACCGCAGAAAACGTTACGCATACAAAAAACGCTATGAACAGGGAAAAATATCCAAATGACCGGAGATACTTCACTCGCTTCATATAGCTTTTTCGACCGCTTCAAGGTGTTCCTGAATAAACACATCATCAGGAGCCTTCTCCCGCGCTTTTTTGAGGCATTTTCTTGCCTCCGATATTTTTCCATCTTTGTAATACGCCCAGCCCAGGGAGTCGAGGTATACGGGGCTGTCCGGTCTTTTTTCGACCGCGCGTTTGCAGAAACGGAGTCCTTTTTTTGCGTCCTGACCGGTATCGGCAAGGATGAAGCCAAGCCCATTCAGCGCGGTAAGGTTATTGGAATCAACACTCAGCGCCCGCTCATACCATTCTATTGCATCGGTATAGGACTGCTGCAACCATGCAGCGTACGCCAGCGTTACATATAATTGCACGGATTCAAAACCATTATTAACCAGCACGGTAAGCTCGTATTGTGCCTTTTTTGCCTTTTTAGTCATTATATACGCATACGCCAGCGTCATACGGCATTGATACACCCTCCGCTTGTCTTTAGCTTCCTTGATATATTTTTCAAGATACGGCTGGGCTTCCGCAAAACATTTGAGTTTCGCGTAACAAAGCCCCGTATAATACGCTAATTCGAGTATTTCATTAGTATCTTTGGTCTGCACTCTTAGAAAAACCCGTAAAGCGTTTTTCCAATCGCCTTTCTGAAAAAAGGCGACTCCTTCTTGGGTTACTATTACCGCTCCCGCGACTTCTTCCACTGCTGATAAATCCTCTTTTCCTCTATTTAGTTTCTTGGCCGGAATGTTACGCCCGCGTGTTTCGGCGCTCCGGTACATATATCATTCACCGCAACCGGATGAATAAACACCGGACTGACTGACGCCACATTCCGCGATACCGCATCGTAATCAGAACCTGCTTCAACCACGGTTTCCGCTGCGCCGGCGTTCACGAAGCAATATCGCTTGCGATCCGGCGCGTCAAACACTTCAATGCCATCCGTCTCATACATCCGCCGCGCCGGAAAGGTAATCTCCGAGCTTACGGCCCCGGAAGGGGTATTCGGAAGATTAACATTGATAAAAATATCTTCCTGCCAAAGCGCGGCGAATTCCTCTATATGCGCAACCGCGTACGCAATCGCGTTTTCCCAATACAGCGGCTTTGTTTCACCGGCAAGCGAATAAGCCACGGCCGGAATATGGTGCAAACTTGCCTGGCGCGCGGCCGCTGCGGTTCCTGAATACACGAGATCGGTACCCAGATTCGCCCCGCGGTTAATACCGGACACCACAAGGTCAACGGTAAAAGGAAGCGCGCCCATAGCTGCCATCATTACGCAATCCGCCGGCGTGCCGGAACACGCCCACATATTTTCTTCCCGTTTCTTCAACCGTACCGGTCCTGCTATAAAGGTAACGCAATGAGAAAAACCGGAACGCTCGCCTTCGGGCGCGATAACATAGATAGTATGTTTCTTTGTTTTTTCCATTTCCCTAACAAACCGGATAAACCATTCAAAATCTATACCGTCGTCATTCGTCATCAATATATTCATACGGAAATCAAACATGCTCCTTGAGCGGGTACTACTTCATATATTATCGGACGAAAACCGAATATTCTCTCATAATCTTCAAGCCGTCTTTTATATTCCGGTATGGAACCTTCCTTGATAACGGCATACGTGCAGCCGCCGAACCCAAGCCCCGTCATTCTGGAGCCGGAAACGCCTTCGGTTTCCTGTCCGCGCTTTACAAGCCAGTCCGTTTCCGGGCATGATGCCTCGTAAAGATCGCGTAAACCTTCGTGAGAATGGAAGATGAGCCTAGAAAAGAGTTGAAAATCTTTTTTCTGAAGGGCGTCTTCAGCTTCGGAAATGCGGCGCATTTCCTGAATAACAAAGAGCATCCTTCTTTTGATTGTTTCAGATAATCCTCCCTGTAATTCAGGGAGGTTCACTGCCGTAAGCATCTTGTCGCTTATCTCTGTTAATTCTTTATGGGGAAAGAGCGTATCAAATCCCTTTCGCACGTCGTGCCGCCGCTGTCTCAGTTCCTGTTCAACGTTAATACGGGGCACCCGTGAATCCATTATCAGTATTTTATAGCCGGCAAGGTTCACCGGAACGATTCTTGATTCCTTTTTATGTTCATCGATGATAATAAAACCGTCCTCTTTGGCGTTAAGGATGACAGAGTAGTCCACAGAAGAAACCGGTTTTCCGAAAAAGGCTTCTCGTTCTTTGATGAGCCTCCCGATGAGATCACGGTCGGTTATGGTTACCTTGAAGAGGGCGCGAAGCGCTACCGCAGCCGCCGTCTCCAGTGCTGTGGAAGATGCGAGCCCTATCTGTTGGGGGATATCCCCCAGTACGGTAATGTTAAGTCCTTTGACTAGACAACCTAATGATGCGAATACCTGAATCGCCGCTTTGATAAAGTTTGACCACCGGTCTTCCCGTTTGTATTTTAGGTTTGTGATGGAAGAGCGTTTGCGTTCATCGGTGTTTGCCGTAAAGAAACGCAGAGAATTATCTTTCCGTTGGCTGACCGCTACATATACATACTTATCAATAGCGGAAGACAGGCATAAAGAGGATTTTGGTTCGCCGTGTTCACCCAAGAGATGTACTCTGCCCGGAGCGCGGGCAATGACAATCTGCCTGGACAGGCCGGCATCTGACTCATATTCCTTACGATGGATTTGTCCGATGTCCAACATTCCACACCTCTCTAATATAAACTAGCAGCCTGTTGCGCTTATGGATTTTTACACCGCTAATAACGCAAAAATCCCGATTATCGGGGGCTGCTGCCGTAGCGCTACGCGCTACTTAGGGAGTTTGCAAGGTAAAAAATCGTCTTGCAGGCGATTTTTTTTGGGGGGTTATGCGCGAAGCACAACAAACTCCTAGGGCGAAATGGCTGTAGCCAAGATTTATTCGCTCTTGTTGCTATACTACATGAAAAGTAAAATTTATTCAATAGAATTCCGACAATATTTTTATAAAGGGGCCGTGTTAAAGGGGCGAGAGGGGGTATTGTCGTTAGTATGCGGAGACGGACGAGCCGATCAAGAACCGTTTCAGATGCGTAAAGCGGCGTTTTGGGGGGCAATAGAATTTTATGTTGAGGCGGCGCGGGGGATTGACAAAAACGTATGGTTTTGTTATGCTGTAAAAGTAAACGGGCAATAGCGCAGGTGGTTAGCGTACAAGTCTGGGGGACTTGGGGTCCCCGGTTCAAATCCGGGTTGCCCGAATAAGGCGTTTAGTTGGAAGGTTTGGAAGGTAAGGCTGATCCCTAAAAGGGGGTCAGCCTTCTTTTTTATGCGCGTATGCCCGCCATACCCTTAATACCCCATGCCCCGCAGCACTTCAAGGTTATTTCGCGCACCGGCATTGTTGGGGTTAAGCTGTAAAGCCTTCTCCCAGTCCGCACGGGCCCGGGCATAGTCCTTTTTGTAATAGTAGGCATTCCCCCGGCCATGGTACGCCAGCGCATAATTGGGGTTGAGTCTGAGGGCCTGGGTGTAGTCCGCAATCGCCTTGTCCTGTTCCCCTTTGTCTTTGTAGGCATTCCCCCGGTCATAGTACGCATTCGCATAATTGGGGTTGAGCCTGAGTGCCTGGGTGTAGTCCGCAATCGCCTTGTCCAGATCCCCTTTGTCAGCGTAGGCAATCCCCCGGTTATTGTACGCATACGCATAATTGGGGTCGAGCCTGAGGGCCTGGTTTAAGTCCGCAATCGCCTTGTCATACTCCCCTTTGTTGTTGTAGGTAAACCCCCGGTTATTGTACGCCTCCGCATAATTGGGGTTGAGCCTGAGGGCCTGGTTTAAGTCCGCAATCGCTTTGTCATGCTCCCCTTTGCCATTGTAGGCACTCCCCCGGTTATTGTACGCCTTCGTAAGATTGGGGTTGAGCCTGAGTGCCTGGTTGTAGTCCGCAATCGCCCTGTCCGGCTCCCCTTTGTCATCGTAGGCAACCCCCCGGTTACTGTACGCAGCCGCATAATTGGGGTTGAGCCTGAGCGCCTGGGTGTAGTCCGCAATCGCTCTGTCATGCTCCCCTTTGTTGTTGTAGGCATTCCCCCGGCCAAGGTACGCCTCCACAAAATTGGGGTTGAGCCTGAGCGCCTGATTTAAGTCCGCAATCGCCTTGTCATACTCCCCTTTGCGGTTGTAGGCAGCGCCCCGGTTATTGTACGCATACGCATAATTGGGGTTGAGCCTGATTGCCTGGGTGTAGTCCTCTATCGCCTTGTCATGCTCCCCTTTGCCATTGTAGGCATTCCCCCGGTTAAGGTACGCCGCCGCATAATTGGGGTTGAGCCTGATTGCCTGGTTTAAGTCCGCAATCGCCTTGTCATGCTCCCCTTTGTTAGAGTAGGCAAGACCCCGGTTATTGTACGCATCGGCATAATTGGGGTTGAGCCTGAGGGCCTGGTTGCAGTCCGCAATCGTCTTGTCATACTCCCCTTTGTCAACGTAGGCGGCGCTCCGGATAAGGTAATACAGCGCATTGTCCGGCCACATCCGTATCAGACGGCTTGCGTCCGCGATAGCCCCGTCGTAGTCTTTGAGTTCGTAATACGACCATGCCCGGTAGCGCAGGGAGGCCTCGTCGTCCGCCTGCACTTCCAGGGCGCGGGTAAAGTCCGCGGCGGCCTGCGCGTACCGCTTCGCCTCGTAGTGGGCAAAGCCCGCGTTAAAGTACGA
>JAITAN010000199.1 GCA_031284105.1 Treponema sp.
AGCCGAACGGCCTGGGCTTGTACGACATGAGCGGGAACGTGTGGGAATGGTGCTGGGATCGGTATGGGAGTTATAGCAGCGGCTCTCAGACCGCGCCTGCCGGCGCTGTTTCCGGCTCCACCCGCGTGGTACGCGGCGGGTCGTGGAACTACTACGCGCGGTTCCTGCGTTCGGCCTTTCGGAGCTACAGCACCCCGTCGCACAGGCTCTACGACCTTGGCTTCCGGCTGGTTCGGCCCTTTCAGCCGTAGGCTCCGCACCCGCAGGCGGGCCGGCCGGGGCCGGCAAGCCGTAGGGTGCCTTTTTGGGGGGTTTGGAGGGCATTTAGGCCCTCCAAGGTTTTACCGGTTTTGCGGAGGCGCGTCCGCCCGCGCCGGTTCCCGCTCCTGAACCCCGCCATTCCCGGCCTTCACGAAGGCCGGTGCCGCTTCAGCCAAGTCCTTGAGGTTTCTAGAGCGTGTTCACGCAACGATACGCGCGGTTATACATCGGGGGATACTTGCGAAAACGTTTACAAAGGTTTGGCGTTAAACCGGATGTTAGTACAACATACTGTAGAATATTTCCGTTGAGTATGGTACGATAGGCATTATGCGAATATTGGCAAAAGATGTGGCGGGCGCGGCGCGGGAGCGGGCGGCCGGCGGCTGCTCCGCTGAAGAAGTTGAACTGAAAGGGTGGGTTCACCGCGTCCGCCGCATGGGCGGTATTACCTTCATTGTTTTGCGGGACAGGTCCGGGCTTGTGCAGCTTGTGCTGGACAAGGAGCCGGCCCTGACGCTTGAGTCCGTTATTTCCGTTAAGGGAACGCCCGCGCTGAACGAAAAAGCGCCGGGCGGAGCCGAAATCAAGGCGCATACCCTTGAGTGCGTCTCCCGCGCGGCCGGCGATCTGCCGTATCAGGTGAATGGCGACACCGGTAAAACCGGTTTGGAAGCAATGCTGGATAACCGGGGCTTATCCCTGCGCCACCCCAAAATCAGGGCCATATTCAAAGTACAGGCGACCATTATTGAGGCGTTCTCCGCATATTTGCGCTCCCAAGACTTCACCGAGATAAAGACCAGCAAACTCGTGGGCAGCAGCACCGAGGGCGGCTCGGAACTGTTCGAGGTCGCGTATTTTGACCGCAAGGTTTACCTCGCCCAATCGCCTCAATTTTACAAAGAGACCATGGTTGCAAGCGGCATGGAGCGGGTCTTCGAGGTTGCGCCCGCGTACCGCGCCGAAAAGCACGACACGCCGCGCCACTTGAACGAGTACGTTTCTCTGGACGTGGAAATGGGCTTTATTGATTCCGAAAAAGACCTTATTGAGCTTGAGAAAGGGCTTTTGACCCATATTTTTGAGGAAACCGCGCGGAAAAACGCCGCTGAACTCGCCTTGTGGAACGCGGCGGTTCCCAATGCGGACGCCGTGTTCCAATCCCCTACGGTAAGCTACGAGGAAGCCGTGAAAATAGCCGGCGGCGAATCCGCCAAAGCGGGCGGCGGACGCATCTTCGACATTACGCCGGAAGCGGAACGGTTCCTCTGTTCATGGTCGCTGCGGGAATACGGCTCGGATTTGCTCTTTGTCAACGAATTTCCCCGCCGGTACCGTCCCTTCTACACGTACCCGCTTGACGCAAGCCGTACCATGAGCTTCGACGCCCTTTTCCGGGGGCTAGAGATAACCACCGGCGGCAAAAGGCAGCACGATTATCAGGCGTTCCTTGATGTCCTGCCTAAATTCGGCTTAAAGGCGGAGCATTTTACGAACTACCTTAACCTGCTTAAATACGGCTGTCCGCCGCACGGCGGCTTCGCCATCGGCTGCGAGCGCCTCACGGCTCGTATTCTGGGCATTGCCAACGTGAAGGAAGCCAGCCTCTTCCCCCGCGACCGCAAGCGGGTGGAGCCGTAACGTATGCCGGATTCCCCCGCGGCATCCTCCTCCTATCTCATCAAACTCGGCGAACTCACGCTCAAGGGCGAAAATCGGGGCGCTTTTGAGCACGTCTTGAAACGCAATATACGCGCCATGCTGAAAGGAACGGGCGCCCAACTCGTCTCGACAGACGGCCGCTATTTTATTTCTTTTAACAGCGCTTCCGGAGATGTTTCTCAAGACGTAGACGCTTCTGAAAAGATTGCGTTTGCGTTGGATCGCCTGTTTGGTATAGCGGGCTGGGCTAAAACCCGTTTCTGCGAGAAAAGCATTGCGGCGGTTTGCGCAGAATGTATTGCGGAAGCCGGCGATCTCCTTGCAAACGGCGTAAAGACCTTTAAGGTGGAGGCGCGGCGCACGGATAAACGCTTCCCGCTTGATTCATACGGGATCATGGCGGCCGCAGGTGAGGCTGTTCTTGCCGCCATTCCCGCCTTAACGGTCGATGTTCATAAGCCTGAGGCGGTCATTACCGTTGAGATACGGGAAAAGGCGTATATATACGGTAATGCCCACAAAGGGCTGCGGGGTTTGCCGGTTGGAACCGCCGGGCGCGGGCTTCTCCTCCTGTCCGGCGGCATTGATTCGCCGGTCGCCGGTTTCTTGATGGCGGGGCGGGGCATGAGCATAGACGTGGTGCATTTTCACGCATATCCCTACACATCGAAGGAAGCGCGCGACAAGGTTGTCCGGCTTGCCGAAGCGCTGGGACGCTACACGCTCGGCGTCCGGCTCCATATCGTTGGCTTTACCAAAGTACAGATGCGTATAAAGGAAGCCGCGCCTCCGGCATGGACAACGATTCTCCTCCGTATGGCGATGATGGAAGCAGCGGAATCTATCGCCCGTCAACACGAATATGCCTGCCTCATAAGCGGAGAAAGCCTCTCACAAGTTGCAAGCCAGACCATCGAAAATATCCGCTGTACCGAAAGCCGTACGACCCTGCCTATCCTGCGTCCGCTTATCGGCATGGACAAAGAAAGTATCACTCGCATAGCTGAAAAGATAGGAACGTACGAAATCTCTATCCTCCCATACGAGGACTGTTGCGTTCTGTTCAGTCCGAAACATCCGGCGCTGAGGGGAAGTGTGGGGGAAGCGGCGGCGTATTACGAGCGGCTTGAACTAAGCGCGCTTATTGAGGACGCGGTGCGGGAGCGGGAAGTGGAAAAATGCTCGTTTGTGAAGCGATGACGACCCTTGACAAAACCGCCCTTCTCATTACAATAAAAACGGCTTCAAAACGGCAGATTGTGGAGCCGGTCTCATAGCAAAAAGATTGACCGTGAAGGAAAGGAGGTGATTATATGGCGCACATTACCGTAGATGACAATGAACTCTTGGAAAAAGCCATCAAGCGTTTCAAACGCATGGTGGAAAAAGAAGGCATTATCCGCGAGTTCAAGAAGAGGGAATATTACGAGAAGCCTTCCACCATTCTTAACCGCAAGAAAAAAGCCTTTCAGCGCAAGCTGCTCAAGAAGTCCCGCAAGGGTAGATCGGAATACTAATGGTAAAAAAAGGGGGCGTATGCCTGTGCATCCTGTTGCTTTTTTCATGTTTAACGCCCCGATCTAAAACGGCCTGCTTTCTTGATGATTTTATCCCGCAATGGCGGCCTTTTGAACAAGGCGTTGATATACTTGCCGGCGTTGTCAGCCGTCCGAAGCTGCGGTTTTGGGCGGTGCGTATAAATACGGCTCATCCTAATCTTGAAATTGTTATAAGTCCCAAAGAAGCCGTTGACGGACGTTTTGAAGCCAACGTTGTGCCGGCGTCCTCTGTTTCACGCTTTGTCAAACGGTTTGACTGTATTGCGGGCATCAATGCGGCGCCGTTTTATCCGGTCTCTGCAACGGAAGGGGAGAAGCGAAGTATCATCGGGCTTACGGTTTCAAACGGCGTTGTTGTTTCCGCGCCCGCCGCCGGATACGACGCCCTTGTTTTCTACGCGGATGGCGCGATGGCGATAGAGAGTCAGGGGGCGATACGCGATATTGGTTCTATTTGGAATGCCGCCGGCGGTTTCTACGCCATCCTGAAAGACGGCGCCCTTACGGAACGCGCCTTATCTGGTCAAGGCGGCAAACGGCATCCCCGTTCCGCGGCGGGTATAAACGGCGGCATCCTCTATCTGCTTGTCATTGACGGCAGACAGCCGGCAAGCGCAGGCGCTACGGAAGCTGAAACCGCCCTTATCCTGCAAAGGCTCGGCGCTGTTGACGCCATAAACTTTGACGGCGGCGGTTCAACCGCCCTTGCCCTGCGCGCTCAAGAAGGCGGCGTTTCCGTGGTAAACACACCGGTTCAAGGGCTTTTTCCCGGCAAGGAACGCGCCGTAGCGACGTGTCTCGGCGTGAAAAAGCGGCGGGAGTAGCCGCGCCGAAAGGCAACTGCGTCCGACAGGGCTCGAACCTGCAACAACCGGCTTCGAAGGCCGGGATTCTATCCAATTGAACTACGGGCGCAAAAAGCGTCTCTATTCTAATCTAAAAAAGCATCTGTTTCAAGGGGCTAGGAAAACCATATATAACGAGTCTATACGAGAAACGGGAGGGGTTCCTTATGGGTGAAAATTCTATAACAAGAAGGTATTGTGATGTCGATGGCTTTTGTATATTTGTATAGCCTTTGAACGCCGCTGCAACAACCCTTTGCCTGCCGGGGAACAAAAAGAGCCGGCGGTTTCCGGTAAGCCGTCTGTCTTTAAGCGCGGCGATGACCATCCTCCTCCTGTTCCACCTCATCGGCTACCGTCCCCGCCGGAATTGTTCCGCCATACTCGGCCGTTCGCCCAAATATGGATATGGACGCATCAATGACCGCAACGGTGAGCTTGTCAACTTCTAGGAAGCCATCAAGCGTGGTTTCTCTCCGCTTGAGAGGGAGATCGAGATCAGCCGTATAGCCGGAAGCGGCATAACCAGGCGTTGGTGATTTCCGAAAACCCCGATAGGTATATTTTATACCGGCGGCTTGCAATACAACGCCGTTTTCAGTACAATGACTCTATGTTTAGCATTACCGTAAGTCCCAGATTCGGAGATATTGACGGACTTGGGCATATCAATAACACCGTGCTTGCCGTATGGTTTGAACTTGCACGCAACCCGCTGTTTCGGATATTTGAGCCGGATTTGAACCTTTCCCATGAGACATGGCCCCTCATCATGGCGCATACGGACTATGATTTTCTGGATCAGTTGTTTTTCCAGTACGAGGTAGAAATCCGTACGTATATAAGCCGTATCGGGACAAAATCTTTTACCGTGTACCATGAGGCATGGCAAGAAGGAAGGCGCTGCGTGAAAGGCAACGCGGTTATCGTTCATTACGATTTTATTAAAAAGCAGACTACGCCCATTCCGGGACCTAAAAGACGGCTTCTGGAATCCCATCTGTACGCGCCTGAACCGCCGAAAATGACTATTGCGTAGGACGAAAAGCGGCGTTTCAACTGTGTATTATGTGAAAAATATGAAAATATGAAAAAACAGAAGTCTTTTATATTCAGATGTTCAAATTGCGGGCATGAGGAACCGAAATGGCTGGGGCGTTGTCCTGAATGTGGCGAATGGAACACCTTGATTGAAACCGCCGCATCGGATAGCGCCGGTACAGCGGCGGGTTTTGCTCCGCGCTCTTGCGCTGCAAAAGCGCCTCACTCCTATCCTCTGTCATCAATTGACCCGCAAGAAAGCGTCCGTATCTCTTCGGGCATTGCGGAATTTGACCGCGTTTTGGGCGGCGGTATTATGAAACGTTCATCGATCCTTGTGGGCGGCGAACCGGGTATCGGGAAATCCACGCTGCTTTTGCAAGCCGCCGCGGCCGCTCAGACAAAAGGGCGCATACTCTACATATCGGGAGAGGAATCAGCCGGACAGGTACGTATGCGCGCGGACAGACTCGGCGTCATGGGCGGCGCCGTTTACGGAGGAGATCGTATTGAAATATGCTGTACCGGCGTGTTGGAAGATATCGAGATCATTCTTGAGGCTACTCATCCGGTTATCATCATTGTAGATTCGGTGCAAACCCTGTATACAGACAAGGCGGGTTTGACGCCCGGGACCGTGAATCAGATGAAGTACTGTTCATGGGAATTGATTTCTTGGGCAAAGGAACATGACACCGCGCTCTTTCTCATTGCTCACGTTACCAAGGAAGGCGTCATAGCCGGACCAAAAACTCTTGAACACATGGTGGATACGGTGCTTTATTTTGAACAGAACGATGCGGACTGCCGGTTTCTGCGCGCGGCAAAAAACCGTTTCGGTTCGGTTGACGAGATCGGTATTTTTACTATGGGCGAAAGAGGGTTGACCAATGTCGAAGATCCGTCGCTGCTATTTTTGGTAAGCCGCGAGGGGGAATTGCCGGCCGGCGTTGCGACGGCCGCGGTGCTGGAAGGTTCCCGCGCCCTGCTTGTGGAAATACAGGCGCTCACCGCGCCGGCGAAGGGCGCCGTAAGCCGGGTGTTCTCCGACCGTGTGGATCAGGCGCGGGTATCCCGTATTGCCGCCATACTGGAAAAGTACTTGAATTTACGGCTTTCCGATCAGGACCTCTACATAAATGTTGCGGGCGGCATCCGTATTACCGAAGTGGGTGTTGATCTTGCCGTTGCTGCAGCGCTGTACTCGGCGCGTACGAATATTCCTCTGCCCGTGAAAACGGCGGTAGCGGGCGAGCTATCTCTCGCCGGCGAAGTACGCCCGCTGCGCCGCATGGCGGGGCGTATCAAAACCGGCAAAAGTCTTGGTTTTGATACGTTCATTGGCCCTGCGTCCGATGAAACGAATCCTGTCCTTATCGAGGCGCGGGATATAAAATCCGCGATACGGACGCTGTTTACCTCTTAAATAGGGGGCTGCCCCTGATAGAGCAGGACGTCTGTACGGTGAGCAAGCCGCGCTTTCCCGCTCAAGCGCTCTGTATACGGCGGCGCCGGCGGGTAACAACGGCAGCAACGCCGGTGATACCCGCTATAGGGGAAATGCCGCCGTAGACAATCGCACCGCGCTTTACCTCAAACCTTTGGAAACCGGCATATCCTCACGCATCCCGACGCGCGCACGCGGTTATGAAGACGGGCGGGATTAGGGCAAGGGAGTTGAGGTTTAATCCCGTGCTGTTGAAGGTACGATAAAAGAGGAGAGAAAAGGCATATGGAAGGAAACAAGCGTGTATCCGGTAAGGGAAAAAGTATTCGCAAGTACCCCCGACGTATACCCCTGGGTTCGGGTTTCCGGCATGTATGCCGCCGGTATATACCGCAGATTGGGGGGTGGCGGAAGCCCCGCATAAGCCCGTGAAACGGGCGGACGGGGCTGGAGACAGGGGGGCGCGCCGGACAGGCCCCTATATGCGGCCCGCGGCTTGGAAACAGCGCCCCCCCTTTATGAATAAACCCGCGCGTCCCCCCGATTATGAGCAGTTATACGCCAAGGGATACTTACGCACGTATTTAATGAGCGGGCTTTGCCGATCATAGTATGATAAACCATGCGGTTATCCGGTATGGCGTAGGAGTTCGGTCGGACGTTAGTCCGCGAGCGGCTACCGGTTGTTCCCCTACCGGAGCGGTGATGAAAGCGATGGGGCGATTAACAACGGACTACAAGTCCGGCGGCGCCGCCGGTTGAGCCGGACTTCGGCATATATGCCGCGCCGCGCCCGGAAGCGCCGCCGGTAATCCGGCGGAGAGAAGCGCATCTCTTGTCAATGAGAAGCGCATCTCTTATCAACGGGAAGCGCATCTCTTATCAGCGGGAAGCGCATCTCGCGGCGGAGAGAAGCGGTGAACGAACAAGGCGGGACAGGCGGCGTTCTTCCCCGCCTTGACCGCAGCCGCCTATGCGCCGCCGGATGCCGCCGTGCCGCCGCCGCCTTTGTCCGGCTGTCCATGACGGGTGCGGGAGGCCGTCATCGGCGGCGCCGCCGGTTGAGCCGGACTTCGGCATATATGCCGCGCCGCGCCCGGAAGC
>JAITAN010000247.1 GCA_031284105.1 Treponema sp.
AATTGGAGGTCAGACGCCCGTTGCGGTTTGATCTTTATGCGAACTTGAGGCCCTTTGGAACGAAGCTCCTTGTGGCTAGACCTTCCCTAGGCTTGACCGTGGCCAACACCGTTGACGGAAAGCCGCATTTTAACTATTCGCTTACCGGGGAACTCAATGCGTGGATATTCCTGCTTCGTCTGTTTACCGCGTATGACGAGCTTATTTTTAAGCATGGGTTTATGATCGGGCTTAACTTCCGCGTTATTGAGATTGACGTAGGAGCCAATGTACGCTCCCGTGATTTTGCCCAAAGTTTCGGTATGAGCGGCGTCGGCGCGTGGCTGGGCGTGCGTATCGGGTTCTAATCCGCACCGGTTGGGCCGCAGCAATGCGGTCAAAACCGTACCGCACGCCCCCGTTGCCGAAACGGCTTATGCCCATGCGGGTATAATACCCGGCGGCTTCGGGGGCGTAACGCCGGGGAGCGGGAGGATTTGTTCTTCCCGCCGCGTGCACAAACCTTTCAAGAAACATCTTCAATACCCCGCCGCAAACGTGTCTGCACCCTCTGCGGCGGGGTTTCTTTTTGTCTAAATCCGGTAAGCCGATGCCTGAAGGCGGCGGTCAATGTCTTTCCCGCGTGTTGTCATGCACGCGCTCCCCCATGTATCAAGCGCGCGCCCGCTCTCTGCACAAGGTCTTTCACCCGTGCGGAGGCGCTCCGCTCGCTCGTGCGGAGGTCTTTCACCCGCTCGTGCGGAGGTCTTTCACCCGCCCGTGCGGAAGTACTTCACCCGCTCGTGCGGAAGTACTTCACCCGCCCGTGCGGAAGTGATTCACTCGCTCGTGCGGAAGTGATTCACCCGCCCGTGCGGAGATGCTTCACCCGCCCGTGCGGAGATGCTTCACCCGCTCTGCACAAAGTATTTGAGACGGCGCGCTCAAGGCGCTAACGCCGGCCCGTGTGAAAATGCTGCGCCTGCTTGCATGACCTACTAGTCATCCTTATAGGTCAGACCTGTCTTACGCGCCGCTTGTGATGCAACGCCGGCGCTGTATTGAACAAGTATGGCTTTTTTGTAAAATAAGGAGGTAATGCCTTTTATTTTTATATGTATATGTTTTTTTCTCGCCTCCTGCGCCCATCAACAAACGGATATGCCTCCGCCGCGACTGCCGCCGTCAAGCGAAGGGCCGCCGTATGGACAGGAAGAACCGCTCGAAACGCCTTCGGAAGGAGGCGTTGAACGGGACGTTCCTGATGGGGAACCCAAAACGCCGCTCGCAAAAGCCCTGCGTATGGTGAAAAACAACGAAGTACAAAAGCGGTGGAGCGCACAGGAAGACGATATCACGGTTTATGCGGACTTTTCAATCGAAGGCCGCGCCTTTACCGTCGCCTATGATATGCTTCACGCATCCTTCCAAGGGGATAGGCATTTTCGGGTGCCGTTCTTGCTAGAAGCCCTTACCACGGGGGAATCGCTGGCCGATAGTTTTGATTGGTATATGCAAGACGATGAGGCAGGATTGCTCCTTTCCTTCGATGATGATTATATGGAAGCATGGGAGCGTACCTTCGATCTGTTTGACCGGTACGGCGCCCGCATTACGTTCTTTGTTCAGGGCAAGCCCGTGGACTTTGCAAAACAGGCTTTGGCGCGGGGGCATGACGTGGGCTATCATACGATTCACCACTACAATTTACCTAAAGTGCCGGAAGCGGTCTTTATGGAAGAAACTACCGCGGATATTGCGCTGTTCCGCAACGCCGGTATCCCGCTGCGCTCGTTTGCCTATCCCTACGGCCTCTTTTCCCCTTGGATGCACGAAGTACTGTTCCAATCGTTCACGATTTTACGCGGGTACGGCGTTACCTTCCGCCTTTACGACGCCGCGGCCATAAAGCAAGGCTACGTTGCGGCGAAAGCCATTGATACTATCCTCTATAAAAATGACGATGACTTCTACGCCATTATAACGCTGATGCTGCGGGTAGTTAAATTTACCGGTACCATACTGCCGCTGTGTACGCACAATATCGCAGATAGTGCGGATTGGGGCATAACGCCCGCGCGCCTGGAATACCTGCTCAAAACGGCGCGGGAATTAAACGTGAGATTCTATTGTTACAAGGATTTTGTGTGAGCACGGAAACAGCGCGGCGTCCGGCCGCGCCGCCCGCGCCTTTAGACAAAACAACCGGATGAGCCGTCCCCTATATGCGCTGTTTTATACTGACAACTTGACATGCGCCAATCTTATCTATAATAATAAAGAACCCGCGGAGCAAGCCGCAGGGTATTAAACCAACAGGGCTGCGCCCTAATGAAATAATAGATCTTATGTATAAAGAAGGATGGTATGGCTGATAATAATGCATTAGACCCCGAACTTGCCGCTCTGTTAGAAAATGCTACGGATCCGCAAGAGAAAGACTCCCTTGATTTAGATTCGATTCTAGGAATTGAACAGGAAGAAAAAAGTGATGGCGTTGAGGCCGCGGAAGCCGGCTCGCAGGCAAAAGCGTTCCCTGAAATTACAGAACCTTTTGCCGATACGCCGATCAAAGCGTTTGCTGAACCGCTGGCGTATTACAAGGAAGCTATTTCCAACACCGGAGAAGGCGGTACGCGTTTACATGGTATTTTGCACAAATACATTGCCGCGAAAGACCCTAAGGACAGAGCCGTTTTCCGTCAACAGGCGATCCCCTCGTTCTGGGAAATGCTCCGCGTCCTGGTGCGGCAGGCATCCGGAACGGCGTCCGATCCCAAGAAATTTCTGCTTCGGTACGGAATGTTGCATCCGCAGCTTATCGATGCGGAACAGCGGGCGCTTTTTTCAAAGATTATTGTCGAGAATGAGTACGATCAGCCGGTTTATTATCTGGATGAATGGTTCAAGGCCGTGGGCGGCGGCGCGATTCGGAATTCGTCCGCCGATGAGGTTAAGATCGCCGGAGCCGCTACGAATGATCAGCAAAAACAACTGCTGGAAAGGGCCGCGGGTAAACTCGACGGCGTTAAAGACATGATAAGAAACAAGGCTCACGCACGGCTTAATACCGAAGGCAAACTAAAAGAGGCGGTTGAAATGATCTTGCGGAGAGAGCCTTCCGGAAAGGCGCCGGACGCGCTCGAGTGTTACAGTCAGGTACAACGGGAAAGTTTTACCGAACTTCAGGAAACGGTGAAGGAGCTTCTTAAAATTGATCGTGAGACCGCGTCTTTGTATAGGGAGCTTTCACTGGTAGAGGATGAAACCAAGACCTTAAAGACAAAAATTGTTGATGAAGAAGAAGCCGTGCCGGTTGATCTGAAAGTCGTTGATACGGAGTTTGAAACGGTACGACAGATGACCAAGATGACCGTAGGCAGACAGGGAAATCATTTTCCGATTCTGACAAAGGAATATTTCCGCTGCGGAACCAAGGACGCCGGTACCCGCGAAAATATCATTACCCAGCTTGCGTGGATAGAGAGCATAGATCCGGAAGCCTTTTGCCGTGTATACCGGAACAAGTTGAACCGTATCGTCCCCTATGTGGTGCTGTTACCGAATTACGGCGATATGGGTATATGTTGGGAACCCTTTGACCGCTACAACCGCGCGTCTAGCCGTGCGCGTCTAGCCGTGCCCATGTATCCAAAGAATTTACAGGCGGCCCTGCTTTCCGCGGTAGCCGATCTGCGTTGGCAAGTTGCCAAAGAGAAAGCCTCGTATTACTGGATGGAAGAAGGGTTGACCGGCTGCTATTACCAGTGGTTCACCGAAAGGAAGCTGAAGGGCGATGTAAAAGAAACCTTTATTGAGGACTATATTATATGGATAACCAAAGAAAGTGAAGGTACCCAGCGACTCGATAAGGAGTTGCGGGGCATCTTTTGGCGGTATGTACCGTTTGCCCAGCCTATTAAGGAAAAACTCAAGAACCGCAGCTTCGCCTATCAGGAACTTTATCAGCGGGACGTGAACCGCTCCCTGTCGGATGGGTATTGATAGCGCGCTCACTTCAAATCGTGCGGAAACGTTATCTTTTTGTTGTCCGGAGAGCCTTGAATAACGGCAACCGGACCGCAAAATTCGCCCCAGACTTCGGCGTCATCGGTATAATCAACGCCGTCATGTAATTCTCGTGCAGCCGCTTTTTCGTGGGCGTGGAGGATGGCGGGAAACGCAAAGGCTTGGGGCGTTTGCGCCGTTACTACATGGGCCCGCCTCATGTGCCGTGTTATGGTTTGTATACTGTGGGTATCGCCGTTATTGTCGACTTCTTTGGGCGTCTCGACAAGCGGCAAAACAGGTACTACCGCCTTATGCGCCAGTACCGCGTCAATGGTCCGTTCAATGAGGTCCGCGTCTATCCACGGACGCGCCCCATCGTGAATCAGTACATAATCGGGATGGTAGGCGGCAAGCAGCGAAAGCGCATGATGAACGGATATGCGTCTGGAACTGCCGCCCGGTACAAAAAGCACAAGCGGATTGTCCGGCTCGTTTGTTTGTAATAATTTGGACGGCACGGCTTCTCTCGCTTTATATTCACCCTTTTCAGGCGCAAGAGGGACGGTTATCGCGATGATATTAACACGAGGCGACGCCGCAAAAGCGGTAACTGCGGAGCCAAGTACCGTTAATGGCTTTCCCTCATCGTCAAGAACGTTCAGTTTCCGGTACTCTTTTTTTACGCCTCCCATGCGGGAGGAAGAACCTGCCGCGCAGACAATAGCCGCAATGGAAATGCCGTCATTCATGGGGTATTTCTTCAGCCGTATCTATATCATCTTCACCATTAATAATCTCGTCCAAATCGGACAAATCCTCTTCCGGCGCAACGCTTTCTTCATCGGAAACGGTACCTTCTAACTGCTCGAAGAGCATACGTTCAATGTCTTCATGGTTTTTGTTAAGGGAAAAGGCAATCTCATCTTCCATGAGCTTTTTTGCGGAATCGTACAACTTTCTTTCCATAATGGGCAGTTCTTTTATCTGACTGCGGTGATAAAGGGAGCGTACAATGGAGGCAATATCCATAATACATCCTTTCTTGAGGAGATCAAGGTTAAGTTGATACCGAAGTTTCCAATCCGAAGGCATGGGATCGTATTTCTCACTGATAGAATTAAGCGCTCTTTCGGCTTCTTCCGGTGATACAATAGGTCTAATCCCCAGGTCATGGGCTTTCTCCACCGGTATCATGCTTGTCATATCGGATACTTCAAAATAAATAATGTAATACCGGATTTGGGCGCCCTTAAAATTTCTGTCTTCAATAGCTTTGATCTTTCCCACGCCCTGACTTGGATATACAATTCGTTGATCAATTTGGAATTCGGTAGGTATACTCTCCATATTCATTTATGCATACTACCACAAATCGACTAGTCTTGCAAGTCGGCTAAAGGTATCAGCTTCGGGCTTTCTTCTTCACCTTCAATGCGGGAAATTTCTTCCAGTAATTCTTTGCTTCGCTTCGAGAGTTTTTCAGGTACTTTGATGATGAGTTTGATGTAAAAGTCCCCGCGATAGTTTCCCGTCGGCACTCCTTCTTCCCGCACGCGCAACAGCTTGTTATTCTGGCTGCCTGCCGGAACTTTTACCTTTATGGCTTTTCCGTCAAGCGTGGCGATACGTATCTCTGCTCCGAGAGCCGCTTGCGTAATGGAGACGGGAACCGCACAGTAAAGATCATTGCCGTAGCGTTCAAAGTACTCATGAGGCTTTATCTTGATGAACACGTACAAATCACCCGCAGGTCCTCCGTTTGGACCGGCATCGCCATATTTCCGAAAAATGACACGCTTGCCATTTTCCACACCCGCGGGGATAGTAATCACGAGTTTTTGCCATTTCTTCAGAACGCCGGAACCTCCGCAGTCTTTACACGGATGTTCTATGATAACGCCTTCCCCTCTACAGTTCGGACAGGTTGACGCCATGGTGAAAAAACCCTGACTGCGCCGTACTTGCCCGCTCCCTTGGCAGGTAGGGCAGTTTTTTCTACCCGTTCCGCTTGAAGCCCCGGATCCTTTGCAGGAAGTACAGGTTTCGTTGTGGGCGTATTGGATCTCGACTTTAGTACCGTAAATAGCGTCCTTAAACGGGAGTTCTATGTCGTAACGGAGATTTGCACCCTGCCGCATACCGCCGGAAGAACTTGAATGTCGTGGAGCGCCTCCACCCATACCGAACATATCGAAGATGCTTGAAAAATCGCCTCCGAAAATATCTTCAAATCCCCGGAAGGTTTGAGAGAAGTGAGAAAAATCCTGTGCGCTATTCATCCCGTCAACGCCGGCAAAACCGTATTGATCATAAGCCGCTTTTTTCTCATCATCGCCAAGCACTTCATAGGCTTCAGTCGCTTCTTTGAACTTTTCCTCAGCTGCTTTGTTGCCCGGATTTTTATCCGGATGAGATTGAACCGCGAGTTTTCGGTATGCTTTTTTTATTTCATCTTTAGATGCATTCTTCTGTACGCCCAAGACTTCATAGTAATCTCGTTTTGCCATTTTTAGTGGAGATTGGAACATAGGGAATGGGCGGAACGCCCGAAATTTGTAAGTAACTCATATAACAAGAGATCGCTGAAAGAACATGGAAAGCTGAGTGGAAAAATGCTCTCCACTACCACGCCGTCTCCCACTTATCTTCCTCCCGATTTACGTTATAACGTCCTCACAATTCCCCGGTATCCGCTCTCCATCCTCCTATTTATCATCTACCACTTCGTAATCAGCATCTTCAGCGGACTTGGTATTGTCGTCGCCGCCTTGAGCGCCGGCATTACCGGCAAAACCAGACTGTGGTTCGGCGCCGGCGCCGGCGCTTGCACCGCCCTGTTGCGCCCCCTGATTTTTATACACTTCTTCCGCGATTTTGTAGGATGCCTGCTTCAAAGACTCGGTTTTATCCTTTATAGCCTGCACATCGCCGCCTTCAAGGGCGCGTTTCAGATCCGCGACGGTTTCTTCCACTTTGGATTTATCGGTGGCGCTCACCTTATCGCCCAATTCCTTAACATTTTTCTCAATGCTGTAGATCAAGGTTTCCGCTTCGTTTCTGGCTTCGGCTTTTTCTTTCTCACGTTTGTCTTCTTCGGCATGCAATTCCGCATCTCTGACCATGCGTTCAATATCCGCATCGTTTAAGCCGGAAGAGCTTTCGATGCGGATCTTCTGCTCCTTGCCGGTCCCCAAATCTTTGGCGGATACATGGACGATACCGTTCGCGTCAATATCAAAGGTTACCTCAATTTGCGGAATACCGCGCGGCGCGGGTGGAATGCCTTCAAGGTTAAAATTGCCCAAGGTGCGGTTCTGGTTTGCCATTTCCCGCTCGCCCTGCAGGACATGTATGGTAACCGCAGTCTGACCGTCGGCAGCCGTGGAAAAGGTCTGGCTTTTACGGGTGGGGATCGTGGTGTTACGCGGAATGAGTTTAGTCATAACGCCGCCTAATGTTTCAATGCCAAGTGAAAGCGGGGTAACATCCAGCAGTAATACATCGTGGACATCGCCGCCCAAGATACCGCCCTGAATCGCCGCGCCGATAGCGACAGCCTCGTCAGGATTTACACCGCGGTTCGGCTCTTTCTTGAATAGGTCTTTAACGATTTGCTGTACTTTAGGAATACGGGTAGAGCCGCCCACAAGGATAACCTCATCGATTTTGTCCGCGGTGAGTCCCGCATCGGCAAGCGCCTTCCTGCACGGTTCCTTTGACCGTTCAAAGAGATCGTCTACCATCTGCTCAAATTTGGCTCGGCTAAGGGTCTTCTGTAAGTGCTTGGGACCGCTCTGATCCGCCGTAATAAACGGTAGGTTGATTTCCGTTGTTTGCAGGTTGGAAAGGTCTATCTTCGCTTTTTCGGCAGCCTCGCGCAGACGCTGCAACGCCATTCTGTCTTTGCCAAGGTCGATGCCGGTGTCGTTCTTGAATTCCTGGATGAGCCATTCCTGTATGCGGCGGTCAAAGTCATCGCCGCCCAAGTGGGTGTCGCCGTTGGTGGATTTCACCTCGAAAACGCCATCGCCAAGTTCAAGAATAGACACGTCAAAGGTACCGCCGCCCAGGTCATAGACCGCGATGGTTTTTTCCTTTCTTTGATCCTTATTGAAACCAAACGCCAAAGAAGCGGCGGTCGGCTCGTTGATGATGCGTTTCACTTCAAGACCCGCGATCTTGCCGGCGTCCTTGGTCGCCTGACGCTGGGCGTCGTTGAAGTACGCGGGTACCGTGATAACCGCTTCCGAAACGGTTTCGCCGAGGTAATCTTCCGCAGTCTTTTTCATTTTCTGCAAAACAAAAGCGGAAATCTCCTGCGGCGAGTATTTCTTGCCGTCAATATCCACACGGACGTCATTTCCCTGCTCGGTAACCCTGTAAGGCACGAATCTCATTTCGTTCCCAACTTCCGCGTACCTCCGTCCCATAAATCGTTTAATCGAATAAACCGTATTTTCGGGGTTGGTGATCATTTGGTTTTTCGCAGGCTGACCCACCACACGCTCGCCCTTGCTGGTAAAGCCCACAATAGAAGGTGTTGTTCTGCCGCCTTCCGAGTTCTGAATAACAACGGGTTCACCCCCTTCCAAAACGGCTACGCACGAATTAGTCGTTCCTAAGTCAATTCCTATAATTTTCCCCATGATAAGCTCCTTTTATATCATTCCGGCATCGTTACCTTGACTTTTGCCGGTCTAATGACTCTATCTTTCAAGGTATACCCCTTGACAAGGTCTTCAGCGACTCTCGCTTCGCTTACTTCGGGTGATTTTTCCATCATAAGCGCCTCATGCCGATTCGGATCAAAGATTTCTCCTGCGGAATCAAAACGTTTCAATCCCCACTTATTTTCAAGTTGGGAAGAAAGCCGCTTTTCTATCATGCTGACGCCCTCGTGAAATGCCTGAAAATCCTTAACCGTCCACGCATCCGCGGTCTCCGATGATTTGAGCGCACGTTCAAAATCATCCATCACCTGAATAATATCAAGGAGCAGTCCGGTATTTGCATATTCAATAGCTTCCTGCTTTTCGCGGTTCATGCGTTTACGGAAATTCTCAAAATCAGCGGCTTTACGCAGATACTGATCTTTCAATTCTTCGACCTGCCGTTCCAGCCGCTCTATGTGCGCCGCATCATCAAGCGACGCGTGTTCCACGATTTCCGTGTCCGCTTCATCCGCGCTCTGCAAGACATTCGTTTCCGTCTGTTCCGCAAGTGTTTCATCCGTTTGTACAACACGTTCTTCTTCTTTGCATTCTTCGTTTGCCATATCGTACCTTTACTTATCCTGATATTTTGATCCTTGTTCTATCTGAAAAATACTGAAACCGAACTTAAACGTCAAGAGAAAGTGTGAGATAGCGATGAAATTTTTTAAACGGACAAGACTGCGAAGCGTCAACACGCGGCGCGGCTCGCACATCTACTAACGGCGTAAAAATTCACAAGTGCAACAGGCTGCTCGGACAAGCTTTTTCGTTTCTATCACGGATATCTCCGACGTATTCCCGCGCGCTCTGCGTGCGGATGCGACATATTTTGCGCCCGTGAAGCGTGGATACAACGTGGACTTCCCCCGATATGACGGACGGTAGGTTAAGCGGTGCCGTAATGTGTTAATGCTATCGGTATGGCATAGCCGAGCACCGAATGTCTACAGCGCTTATTATAATACGGTTCAATATACTCACATACCTCTACCCTTACCTCCTCTTTCGGGTGTCTCCCTTCTACCTTATCCGCTTCCGCTTTTAACGTCTTAAAAAAACGCTCCGCACGGGCATTGTCCCGACGGTTCCCCTTCCGGCTCATACTCCGTCCGACCTGCGGACGCCGCGCCGACAGCGCCGCTCGAAATTCTTTACTGCAATACTGTACTCCCCGGTCCGAATGAAAGAGGAGACCGCTCTTCGGCTCGCGGTTCGTGCGGGCCGTCATAAGCGCATCGCACACATGACCGGCTTCCATGTCCTCCGAAAATGCCCGTCCTATCACGCTGCGATCCCATAAATCGAGTATCACCGTCACATACGGCCATCCGTTGTCGGTCTTCAGATACGTTATGCCGGACACCCGCTTCTCTCCCGGCCC
>JAITAN010000260.1 GCA_031284105.1 Treponema sp.
GCCGGCATATCCCGATTTATGCCGAGGTCTTGGGCAATCTCCTGCCGCTTCCGCGTTGCGTTCCGGGCCGGTTCCACGGCCCGTTCCTTAAACGCTTTCGTAAAAACGCTTCTTTCTCCTATGATTCTTCCTTCTTTGATCATAGGCTTACCTTCCTGTCCTTTCAAGCGGGGGAAGTTCAGGGCATCACCTCCCGCATTAGAGGGACATCATCTCCCGCATTAGAGGGCGCGACCCCTCCGCATTAGCGGGGCATCACCCTCCCGCATTAGAGGGGCATCACCTCCCGCATTAGAGGGCGCGACCCCTCCGCATTAGAGGGGCATCACCCTCCGCATTAGCGGGCGCGACCCCTCCGTATTAGAGGGTGCGACCCCTCCGCATTAGAGGGGCATCACCTCCCGCATTAGAGGGCGCGACCTCTCCGCATTAGAGGGGCATCACCCTCCGCATTAGAGGGACATCACCCTCCGCATTAGAGGGGCATCACCCTCCGCATTAGGGGGACATCACCCTCCGCATTAGAGGGGTATCACCTCCCGCATTAGAGGGGCATCACCCTCCGCATTAGAGGGCGCGACCCCCCCGGCATTGTGTGAACACGGCATAATAACCCGTCGGGTCAGAGGGACGCCGCCGGCATCATCTTTAATATCACCATCATCATTGGTATCCTTGATGCCAAAGGCGTAATAGGCCGATTCAAAATAGTTTCATGGTTGGATAAGGATCCAACATAGGAACGCCTACGCTTCCATAGAGATGACGTTGTTACAATCACATGCTTCAATAGCCGGCGTGTGCCGGACGCCTTTTGATCATGGACGATACATCAAGATCAGTGAACACCGTAAAGACAAAGGATCGAAATACGAGTTCCTCGATTTTTGTAATTAATTATGAAAGATAAAAGCTTTCTTGCCAAACGTACGGTAATACAGTATATTTAAATAATGATTGGTTTCTTGATAAAAAAGACATTCTTCGACTTATGGGACAATCTGTTCAAAATTGTCCTCGTCAATATCGGCTTTTTGGCTGCGGCCGCAATACCGATCTTTATTCCGCCGCTTATACCCATAGCCGCTCTTTCCATAGCGGTATTGGTTGCGGGCGTTTTGTGCTGCTGCATGTACCTTGCCGCTGCAAGTTTCTGTCTTAGACGGGTATCGGACTACAGTTTCTTCGGCTTCCACGATTTCTTTGCCGCGTTCAAAAAGGTATGGCTTTCCGGTTTTGTACTCGGCGCGTTTGTCATTCTTGTGGGAATTATTATTACGGTTGTACTGCCTTTTTATTTCAGAATGACAAGTCCTTTGGGCTGGGGACTCGGTATTTTGCTGTTCTGGTTTTTGGCCGCATCGGTACTTTCCTTTCAATTCTTCCTTACGATACGTTCCCGTATGAACAACCCGATTAAGGTAAGTCTTAAAAAGTGCTTCCTCGTCTTTTTTGACAACTTGGGCTTTTGCGTTTTTTCCTTTATCCATAATCTCATTCTTTTGGCGATATCAGCCTTCCTCGCGTTCATGGTTCCCGGACCCGCGGGGATACTCCTCTTTCTGGACGAAGGGTTCCGCCTGCGGCTCCTCAAGTACGACTGGCTTGAGGCTCATCCCGAAGCTGCCGGAGCCGGAAAACGTCCTAAAATCCCGTGGGATGAAATCCTTATTGATGAACGCGAAAAAACGGGAACACGGAGCTTCAAGAGTTTCATATTTCCGTGGAAGGACTAATGACAGAAAACCGGCTATACTCCGGTTTCCCTATAGATATTTTTTCTGTTTTTTACTATAGTTATAGGGTATCTATATTAAGAAGTCTTAAGGAGGCTTTTATGCAGAAAATGCAGAAGTTTGTTTCTTTGTCCGCGGCGTTTGTCTGCGCCGCATTCGTTACTCTTTCCGGCTGTAAAGCTAAAAATGAGGATGCCATTACCATAGGCGGTATTTTTCCGCTTTCAGGACCGGTGGCCGTGTACGGCGTTGAGTGTAAGAATGGCATTGAACTTGCCATTGAGGAAATCAACGCGCAAGGCGGCATAAACGGCAAAAAGATCGCTCTTATTTCCGAGGATGATGAGGGTAATCCCGAGAAAACCGTCAATGCCTACAAAAAACTCACCACAAGCGATAAGGTGGCTATTATCATCGGATCGCTTACTTCCGGCTGTACGCAGGCGATAACGTCTCTGGCCCAGACGCAGAAGGTGCTGTTGGTAGCGCCCGCCGCAACTATGGCTTCCATCACCGATGCGGGCGATTATATTTTCCGCGCATGCTTCATTGATCCGTTTCAAGGGACGGTGGGCGGTATCTTTGCGGCAACGGACCTCGGCGTAAAGAACGCGGCTATTCTCTACGACAATGGCAACGATTATTCGGTTGGTCTTAAAGACAACTTCATCACTGCGTTCCAGCAGCGGGGCGGCGTCATCGTGGCAAACGAATCCTATATCACCGGTGATGTTGACTTCAACGCCCAACTTACCAAAATCAAGATGGCTAGTCCCGATGTGGTCTACCTTCCCGACTATTACTCAACCGTATCCCTGATCGCCAAACAACTCCGCGCACAAGGCATTAATACCCCGATTATCGGCGCCGACGGCTGGGACGGTCTTACCGAGAATGCGGGCGATGAAGTTCTCAACGGTTTCTACTCAAACCACTACGCCGCGGATTCTACCGATCCCAAAGTAGTCGGTTTCGTCCGTGCATTTCAAAAAAAGTACAATTCGACGCCGGTATCCTTCGCCGCGCTCGGCTATGATTCCCTGTACATGATACGGGACGCAATCGTCAGGGCGAATGCCGTTGACTCAACCGGCGTCCGCGATGCCCTTGTCCAAACCAACGGCAGTTACGTTACCGGTAACCTCACGTTTGACGAGAGGCGCAATCCTATCAAGTCCGCGGTCATGGTGGAGCTGGTGAAAGGCGGCGACGGCAAACTGACTACGGTCTATAAGACAACGGTTAATCCTTAGTGTTGTAAAAAGTGTAAAAGCGTGTTTACCATATTTTTACAACAGTTAATCAATGGAATCTCTCTCGGCAGTATCTATGCCCTTATCGCCCTCGGTTATACGATGGTGTACGGTATAGTACTGCTCATCAATTTCGCACACGGGGATGTACTGATGGCGGGCGCGTATGCGGCGTACTTTGCGCTTACGTGGTTAAGCGACGGAAACACAGTCGGTATGGGCGCTCTTGCCGGCGCCTGCTTCTTCTCTATGACGCTCTGTGCCTGCCTCGGCGTGTTTATTGAACGGTTTGCATATAGACCGCTCCGTTCCGCTCCGCGCCTGAATTCGCTTATCACCGCCATTGCGGTATCCCTTATTTTGCAAAACGGGGCGCGGGTGTTACCCTTCATCGGACCTAACCCCCGTCAATTTCCCCGTCCGCCGGTAAGTACCATCAGTTTCGGACCCGTGTCCATTTCAAATATTCAGCTTATTGTGATCGCTCTGTCGGCGTTCCTTATGCTGGCGCTCAACTATGTTATCAACTACACACGGCGGGGCAAGGCAATGCAAGCCGTATCCTTTGATCTCCAAGCGTCAAGTCTCCTTGGCGTATCGGTGAACGGTACCATTTCCTTTACATTCGCACTCGGATCCATACTCGCGGCCGCAGGCGGCATACTGTACGCATGCGCCTATCCACAGATTTCACCCACTATGGGTACCATGCCGGGTCTCAAAGCGTTTGTCGCCGCGGTATTCGGCGGTATCGGATCGGTGCCTGGCGCAATGCTCGGCGGGCTGCTGCTCGGTATTGCGGAAACCCTCACCAAAGGTTTCATATCTTCGCAATACGCGGACGCCATTTCGTTTTCCATACTCATCGTCATTCTGCTGGTAAAGCCGACCGGCATTTTAGGTAAAAAAACGAGGGTAAAAGTGTGACAAAACGCATGAAGAATACCCTTATTCCGGGCATCTTTGCCGTATTCATGGTATTTGTACCGGCAATCCTCATACAATGCGGCGTTATAAACGCATATATTGCACAAATCATAACACTGGCAGGCGTAAACGCCATGCTTGCCATCAGTGTAAACACCATAACGGGTATTACCGGACAGCTCTCCCTTGGACAGGCGGGTTTTATGGCAATCGGCGCGTACGCAACCATTGTATTCACGGTGGATATGGGTATTCCTCTTCCGATTTCTGTCATCATGGCGAGTGTTGTTACCGCATTTTTCGGATTTTTCATCAGTTTTCCCACATTGAAACTATCCGGCGATTACCTCGCCATCGTAACACTTGGCTTCGGTGAAATCATCCGTGTTATACTGATAAACATAAAAGCCGTTTCCGGCGGTGCAAATGGAAGACGATTCACGACCATCCTTGCGGTTTATCCCGCTCTGTCTTTCTTAATCATAACCGCGATCCTTGTTACCGTCATCATACTGCTCCAGAATTTCCTTCGTTCAACGTACGGCAGGGCAATTCTCGCGGTACGGGAAGATGAGATCGCGGCAAACTCAAACGGCATCAGCGTATTTCGCTACAAAATGATAGGATTTGTGATTGCGTCTTTCATCGCCGGTTTGGGCGGAGGACTGTACGCCGCAATCATCGGATTCGTAAAGCCGGATATTGCCTCGTTCAACAAAAGCATAGATTACCTCATCTTCGTCGTGCTGGGCGGTATGGGTTCCATGACCGGCGCCATACTTGCTTCCTATATATTAACGTATTTACAGGAATTCCTCCGCTTCCTGCGGGACTACCGGCTCATCATCTACCCGCTCATCCTCATTGCGGTGATGCTCTACCGTCCGCAGGGACTGCTGGGCATGAAAGAGCTATCCTTTGTCAAACTATGCGCACGCGTAAAGGATTGGATGACTGATCATGTAGTAAAAAAGTTAAAAAAGAGAGGAAGAACATGAACGGCGAAACAAAAGAATGTATCCTCCAAGTAAAGAATCTCTCTATAGTATTCGGCGGGCTTACAGCGGTAAGTGATTTTTCCTGTGAATTGAAAGACGGTGAGCTCGTCGGCTTAATCGGACCGAACGGTGCGGGTAAGACAACGGTATTCAATATACTTTCAGGTCTTTACAAGCCTACTACCGGAACTATTACCTTCCGAAATAGGGAGGGTACGCTTTTTCCGGTTGAGAATAAAACGCCTGCCGCGTTAAACCGGATCGGCATTGCGCGGACGTTTCAGAACATCAGATTGTTCGGTAATTTGTCCGTAGAAGACAACGTACGGATTGCCCTCCATTCGCAGCGTGAAGAAAACCCCATTGACGTACTGTTCCGGTTAAAACGTTTTTATATAGATGAGGAGCGGATAACCGAACGGGCGGATGGGCTGCTTGAGCTGTTTCGTATTCTGCATAAAAAACACGAACCTGCCGGAAGCCTGCCCTACGGCGAACAGCGCAAGCTGGAAATCGCGCGTGCGCTTGCGGCGCATCCGAGTCTTTTGCTTCTGGACGAGCCTGCCGCAGGTATGAACCCACAGGAGACACGCGAGCTTATGGAGCTTGTCTCCTTTATCAGAAAACAGTTCCGGCTTACGATTCTCCTGATTGAACACGATATGAACATGGTCATGGGTATCTGTGAACGGCTTATCGTGCTTGATTATGGACGCATCATAGCCGAGGGTGTTCCTGCGAACATACGTAAAAATCCGGCAGTGATCAAGGCGTACCTCGGATCAGAAGCGGCGGCGCTGCCTGCCTGATATGGATGGGGTTGAAGGGGCTAAAATATGCTGAATGTTGATAGTTTGATAGTACATTATGGTGCGATCAGGGCGGTGCAGAACATTTCTTTTCACGTTGAAAAGGGCGAGATCATTACGTTCATCGGTTCAAACGGCGCGGGAAAGACGACAACTTTGCACGCCGTGTCCAATATCATCAAGAAAACCAGCGGCTCCGTTGTTTTTGATGGGCTTGACATCACCAATTTGCCGCCCGACCATATCGTGAAATTAGGTCTTGTTCAGGTGCCGGAAGGACGCCGCATATTCGCCAACCTCTCCGTTAAGGTCAACCTTGAGATGGGAGCGTACACGCGCCGGGACCGTGCAGGTATTGCGCGCGACCGCGACATGGTCTACGACCTTTTTCCCCGCTTGAAAGAACGGATCAGCCAGTACGCAGGCACGCTTTCCGGCGGTGAACAGCAGATGCTGGCGATGGGCAGGGCGCTCATGTCCGCTCCACGCCTCCTCCTTTTAGATGAACCTTCCATGGGTTTGTCTCCCATCTTGGTTGACGAGATATTTTCTATTATTACACGCATCAATCAGGCCGGCGCGACCATTTTGCTGGTTGAACAGAATGCGTTCAAGGCGCTTGCCACCGCTTCACGCGCCTACATCCTTGAAACGGGCATCGTGAGCAAAACCGGCAACACCTCGGACCTCCGGCGTGATGAAGCGGTAAAAGCAGCGTACCTCGGCGGTTGAAGGAACCCCTCCGGCATTTTTAGAACCGAATATGTTGACAAATAGCCTTGTATTGCTATAAGGTAGACGTATGCAATACACAGGAGCGAGAATTTTAATCGAGGCGCTTATTGAACAAGGCGTTGACACCGTCTTCGGCTATCCGGGCGGCGCGGTCTTGTTTATTTACGATGAACTGTACCTCCATAAAGATCGGATCAGGCATATTTTGGTAAGCCATGAGCAGCATGCGGCTCATGCAGCGGACGGTTATGCGCGCGCTTCGGGCAGGACCGGCGTTTGTATCGCCACGTCGGGACCCGGAGCTACCAACTTGGTAACGGGTATAGCCACGGCATACATGGATTCTTCGCCCATAGTCGCAATCACCGGTAATGTTGCACGGGGACTGCTGGGTAGAGACAGTTTTCAGGAAGTCGATATTGCGGGTATCACCATGCCCATTGTCAAACACAACTGGATCGTTCAGGATGTGAATGAGCTTGCGGAAATCGTACGGGAGGCGTTCTTAGTGGCGAAATCCGGGCGTCCCGGCCCCGTGCTTATCGACATACCTAAGGATATTACGGCCCAGATGGGCGAATGGACGCCGCTTTGCCACGTACATGAAAAAACCGTCATAAGCCAGCGGGCAAGCCGGCTTGACGAGCGCAGCCGCCGTAAGACCTTTTCCGATCACGACATAGACGAGGCGGCCGCGCTGATACGGAGCGCGAAGCGCCCTGCCGTTTATGCAGGCGGCGGCGTTATTATTGCGGACGCAGCGGAAGAACTCAAGCGATTCGCCGAAACGCTCAAAGCGCCGGTTGTAGTAAGCCTCATGGGAACGGGCTGCTTTTCCCGTGAACATGAACTCTACACCGGACTCATCGGTATGCACGGTACGGTCGCTTCCAATAAAGCCGTACAGACCGCGGACCTTGTTATCGCTGTAGGCGCGCGTTTTTCCGATCGCGTTACCAGCGATACGGACACGTTTGCAGCACATGCGCATATCCTCCACCTCGACATTGATCCCGCAGAAATCAACAAAAACGTGCCGTCAACGCGGTGCGTCATCGGCAATATAAAGGAAACGCTGGTCCGTATTCTTGAAAAAATAGAAAAATATCCGCTGCCGCAAAACGGCTGGGGCGATGATATACGGATATGGAAAACCCATCTGCCCCAGTCCCACCAGATTGAGCGGAGCCGGCAACACGCTCTGCACCCGCGCTTCATCATTGAAGAGACCGCGAAAAAACTAGGAAACGAAACCATTGCCGTTACCGATGTGGGACAGCACCAGATGTGGACGGCTCAATTCTTTCCGTGTAATACGCCGCGGACATTTATCACATCAGGCGGATTAGGCACAATGGGCTTTGGACTCGGTGCGGCGGCGGGCGTAAAAACGGCAAAGACCGGCAGTCCTGTGGCGCTTTTCACTGGGGATGGTTCATTCCGCATGAACTGCGCGGAAATGGCGACCCTTACCGCATATCACATACCGCTGCTCATTGTCATATTCAATAACCGCACGCTCGGCATGGTGAGGCAATGGCAGTACCTGTTTTACGAAAAACGGTACTCGGAAACCACGCTTGACAGACCGCCCGATTTTATCAAGCTGGCGGATGCCTATAAAATCCCCGCGTATCGCGTGGAAAATGAAGCTTCGTTCTTTGAAGCGCTTGAACAAGCCGCTGCGGATATTGCAAACGGGCAAGCCGCGCTTATTGAAGCCGTTATCGACAGCGATGAGAAGGTACTGCCCATGGTGCCGGGCGGTAAACCCATACATGAGCAGATATTGCATGTAATTTAAGGAATAGAGTTGCTCGGAAACTTCGGTTTCCATCGAACTGAACCCAATCGTCTCCGTGGAAATTACAGCATGAAACCAGTATTGCAAATGTCTCCGTCAAATGGAGGCGAAAGAGGACATGAAATTTAGTACGCTCTTGAGTAGCATAGGTGGGATATTGTTGTCAACATGC
>JAITAN010000040.1 GCA_031284105.1 Treponema sp.
ATTTCAAACCGGAATGAAGGACGATTCTAATTTCAAAGTAAGGCCTGTTATATGCGTCCGCCTTGACAACCTTCCTTGCTTTATAATGTACAATAATCTATAATATAACACTATGGACACCATTGCTACTTTTATTCATGATACAACCGCCGGTTGTATCGATACATCCGTTCCGCTCGCACGGGAACTTGAGACAGAATTAACCAAACGCCCCGCAATAGCGCCCGACTCCGGCGGAGAAGGTGAGATTGATAAATGTGAATTCTTAGAGTCATGGCTTATGGCGCACGGAATTACTCGCCTTGAACGCTTTGATGCACCCGATGAGCGGGCAAAGAAAGGGATCAGACCGAATCTGGTTGCTACGATTCCGGGACAACAGGATACGCAGCGCCTGTGGATTATGAGCCATTTAGACGTGGTGCCGCCCGGGGAGCTGAAATTGTGGCAGAGCGATCCGTGGACCGTGATTTTGAAAGAAGACGGCACTTTGGGACCGCGTTTCGTAGGGAGGGGCGTTGAGGATAACCAGCAAGGATTGGTCTCTTCGGTTATTGCAGCCCTTGCCCTAGTGAAAAACAACATTACACCGGCGTATACCGTCAAGCTGCTTTTCGCAGCCGATGAGGAAGTGGGCAGCGCCTACGGTATTCACTGGCTGCTTAAAAACAAGGGCTATCTTTTCCGCAAGGACGATATGGTACTCATACCGGACGGCGGCGATCCGAATGGTGAAAGTATAGAGATCGCCGAGAAAAACCTCCTGTGGCTCAAGCTCACCACAAAGGGGCTTCAGACGCATGGCAGCCGCCCTGATCAGGGGAACAATGCCCATCTTGCGGGCGCGTACCTTGCCGTAGCCCTGTATGAGGGGCTTTCATGTGCATTTTCCGCGCATAATCCGCTTTTCGAGCCCGATTACTCCACGTTTCAGCCCACCAAAAAGGAAGCCAATGTACCAAACGTCAACACCATTCCCGGTGAAGATGTGTTTTGCATGGATATGCGTATCCTCCCGCAATACCCCCTTGAAGACGTGCTTACGGAGATCGGCATAATCAAAAGCGGCATTGAAAAGCGTTTCGGCGTAACCATAACATGGGAGATTCTGCAAAGATCAGAGTCGCCGGCGACGCCGGAGGATTCTGTCTTTGTCAAGAAACTGTCGAAAGCGATCGAGGATGTGTATCATGTTGAGACGCGGTGTATCGGCATAGGCGGCGGTACCGTTGCGGCTCCGCTCCGCAGCATGGGCATTGACGCCGCGGTGTGGTCGCGCATCGACGGTGTTGCCCACCAGCCTAACGAGTATGCGCTTATTAAGAACATTTTAGGAGACGCGAAGGTAATGGCACTGCTGATGATCGGCAATGAACGGCAACAAGAAACGCGTTCATAAGACAGTCACGGGAAAAAGGGGAACGTGGTCGAAACGGGAACATTGCGGTTGATGCGAAGCTGAAAATACTTGCGCATCAACCGCCGAATCAAAAATGGACTTCTGGAACGAGTAATCCCCGCCTTATGGGAACACATGACGGGGACGCATCGCCTCCGGTACAATGAAGCGGCTCAATGCGGGTTTATTGCATCGTTTTACCGTTGCACCCTGCCCGATCCATCTCCTTGAGCGAGTTTTTTTACTTCATCAACGGATACGCAGTTGAAATCTCCCTCAATGGAGTGCTTCAGACAGCTTGCGGCTACTGCAAACTCAAGCGCATCTTGACCGGGGTAACTCTGCAGCATACCGTAGATAAGACCCGCGCCGAAACTGTCGCCGCCGCCCACGCGGTCAACGATGCGTACCGCGTACTTCTTTGAGAAGAAGAAATCCTTACCGTCGTAGAGCATCGCCGCCCAGTTGTTGTCATTTGCCGAGAGTGATTCGCGTAGCGTTATGGCTGCTTTCTTGAAACCGAACCGGTCCGCAAGCGTTCTTGCAACCGCCTTGTACCCTTCAGGGCTTATCTTGCCCGTAGAAATATCCGTATCGGAGGCTTTTATGCCGAATACATCCGAAGCATCTTCTTCGTTGGCAATACAAACATCTACAAAAGGCATGAGCGAAGTCATAACTTCACGGGCTTTGTCTTTTGACCAGAGGTTTTTCCGGTAATTGAGATCGCAGGACACGGTAATGCCCCGCGCCTTTGCTGTTTTGCACGCTTCAAGGCAGATGGCTGCCGCATTGTCGGAGAGCGCAGGCGTTATGCCCGTGAAGTGAAACCACGAGGCATCCGCAAAAATGCGGCTCCAATTGAAATCCGCTGTTTCCGCTTCCGCTATAGCGGAACTCGCACGGTCATAGATCACCTTGGACGGTCTCTGCGAAGCGCCTTTTTCAAGAAAGTAAATGCCGACCCGTTTCCCGCCCCGTACGATAAAAGAGGTGTCTACGCCGAATTCACGGAGCTTGTTGACGCCCGCTTGCCCTATTTCGTGAGCGGGCAATTTGGTAACAAACGCCGCGTCCATACCGAAGTTGGCAAGGGATACGGCTACGTTGGCTTCTCCGCCGCCGTAGGTCGCGCCGTAGGAAGCGGCTTGTAGAAAACGGTAATAACCTTCCGGCGCAAGCCTCAGCATGATCTCTCCAAATGTAATGATAGTACCCATATTTTCCTCCTATTTCTTTTGTATCAAATGTACCGCAAATCCCGCGATTTCGTCTTTTATGTATATAAGATTGAGCCTTCCCGAGTCTGTGTATTTGACGGATTTTTTGTTGAAAGCGACTCCCTGCCTCTCAAGGTGGTAGAGCGCTTTAAGTACGCTGTTTACCGCAATGGCGATGTGTCCGTGAGCGCCCATACCGGGGCCTTTCATGATCTCTACCGTATCGCTTGCGAAAATTGACGCGGATGTTTCACGGGAGCCAAAGTTGAACACCGCCTCAAAACGTTTCGCCGCATTTCGCGTTTCCTCCTCGTCTCGCGTGTTGATACCGATGTGGGTCATGGAGAAGCCGAGCATACGCTGAACCGCTTCTTTGCACAACATTGTGATTTTGTCGAAATTACCCGTATTGATGAGGTCCGCGCTTACCATCCACGAACCGCCACACGCGAGAATCTTTTCAAAACGGGTGTATGCGCCGATATTATCCTGATTGATGCCGCCGGTGGGGATAAAGCGCAGGGATGAGTACGGCGCGGCAACGGCTTTGATATAGTTAAGACCGCCTGCCTGTTCCGCAGGGAAGAATTTCACCGCTTCCAAGCCGAATTCCAGCGCCTGTTCCATATCCGATGGATTGGCGCAGCCCGGAACAACCGGCACGCCTTTTTCGATACAATGAGCTACCACCTTGGGATTAAAGCCCGGGCTCACGATGAATCGCGCGCCCGCCGCAACGGCCTTGTCAACCTGCTCAACGCTCAGAACCGTACCCGCGCCAAGTAGTACCTCCGGCGCCTGTTCATTGATGAGCTTAATGGCTTCCGCTCCTTGAGCCGTGCGGAATGTTACCTCCGCGCAAGGTATACCGCCGTCGGCTAATGCTTTTGCCAGCGGCACAGCATTTGCGGCATCGTCAATTTTTATAACCGGAATGATACCTATCTGTTCCAGTTTTGATAGAATTTCATGCATATACGCTCCTTCTTCTACGTATGTAGTTTATAACTCCTTTATTGTCTCGTCTACTTTTCTATAGTAACTAACCTTTCGGTCAATCATCCAAGCTCTTCACGCGATTTATGGTTGTTTACCAATATAGGCAAGGATACCGCCGTCAACATAGAGGATATGTCCATTGACAAAATCCGAAGCGGGTGAAGCGAGGAAGACTGCGGGACCCGTGAGATCGCGGGTCGTACCCCAACGCGCGGCCGGGGTTTTGGCTATGATGAATTGATCGAAGGGGTGGCGGCTGCCGTCCGGCTGTCTTTCGCGCAGAGGCGCGGTCTGCGGGGTTTCGATATAGCCGGGTCCAAGTCCGTTGCACTGGATATTGTATTCGCCGTATTCGCTTGCTATGTTTCTGGTGAGCATCTTGAGGCCGCCTTTAGCCGCAGCGTACGCGCCGACGGTCTCTCGTCCCAGTTCGCTCATCATGCTGCAAATATTGATGATTTTGCCGCCGCCTTTCCGTATCATAGCGGGGATAACCGCTTTGGAGACAATGAACGGCGCATTGAGATCGACATCTATAACCTGCCGGAAATCCGCTGCGGACATTTCGGTCATAGGAACACGCTTGATGATACCCGCGTTGTTTACCAGAATATCTATTACACCCACGTCCTGCTCAATCCGCTTAACGGTTGCCTGAACCGCATTTTCATCAGTAACATCACAAACATAACCATGAACCGGAATACCCGCCTCTTTGTAGGCGGCAAGCCCCTTGTCGAGTTGGGCTTGCCCAATGTCATTGAATACGATTTTCGCGCCGGCTTCCGCAAACGCCGAAGCAATAGCAAATCCGATACCGTACGAAGCCCCCGTAATCCACGCCGCTTTGCCCGTCAGGGAAAATTGATTGTTTGAAGCCATAAGTATCCTACCTTAAATTTATAGTTTTAATGTTGTCCATATCGTCAAAATCCTGATTTTCACCGGCCATCGCCCAAATAAAGGTGTAAGACGAGGTACCCACTCCGGAGTGAATAGACCACGATGGTGAAATCACGGCTTGTTCATTGGTAAGGACCAGATGACGGGTTTCCTGAGGAGCGCCGTGCAGGTGGAAAACCACCGCATCGGGTTTCATATCGAAGTATACGTACACTTCCATGCGGCGTTCATGGGTGTGGCTTGGCATGGTGTTCCACACCGAACCTTCTTCAAGAACAGTCATGCCCATTGCAAGCTGACAGCTTTTACAAACCGCAGGATGCACATATTGGTAAATGGTTCTGACATTTACGGTAGACGTATCCCCTAGTTTGCGGGCATTGGCTTCTTCTATGGGAATAAAAACCGTAGGGTACGTTATATGCGCGGGACTGCTTGCGAGGTAGAATTTGGGATTCTTGACCGCCTTAAAGATAACCTCCTTCACGCCTTTCCCAATGTAAAGACCATCGCCTTTTTTCATAGGATATACGCCGCCGTCTACGCGTACCGACCCTTGGCCTGCAATACAGATAACGCCGAGTTCCCTACGCTCAAGGAACGTATCGGAAGCGAATTCTTTACCGCCTTCGAGGCGGAGTTCTTTGTTGACGGGCGCTGCTCCGCCGAAAACCACACGATCAACATGCGTGTAGCAGAGGTTTACCTCATCTTCAATAAAAACCTTTTCAAAAAGAAAACGCTCCCGTAATGTTCTGGTATCATAATGCCGGACTTCTTCAGGATGGTCCGCATACCGGATATCAAGTTTCATAGTACCTTCTCCTGCTTATATTGTAATTCATGTTACACAAAAACGCCATTATCCTCTGGGTGCAAACATACTGTCTGTCCTATTATAATAGCTTTATTAGTAGCTATGTCAAGACGGCAGCGTTGAAATCTTTCGCAAGCATCACCGGCATATACCGAGGGCGCGTTCACCCCCCTAACACCTTTACGCGCTATCTTTTTCAGAATAAAAGGAAGAATTTGTAAGAATTTATGAAAAACCTCCGGTTATCTTGGTATCTTTTTATGCAAAGAAGGGGACACGGTAACCGTGCGGGTGCCCCTGCCGGCAGCGGGCAGATCCATCAGTACGAGCATGGCCCGGTACTACGCGGATTATTACGAGGTCGTATTTCAGTCCTACGAAACCAACTCCAACTACTACCGGGGCACGGCGCACAGCGGGCAGGGATATATCAGCGTAGCGGTGCCTGTAGGGTCTTATTATGAGGCGCTCGCGCCGGCCGGGGATTATACTACCAAGACCCTGCCGGCAGCCGATTTTGTGGACGAGGCAGATATTCTGCCCTATCAGCAGAAAGAAACCGTTACCGTAGAACTATCGGCATTCACGCCCCGGTGGGACACGTCTCCGGGGCTTTATAACAAGATTGTCTATACTACCGTACCTTCCGTGGCGGAGGGCGCGGCCACGGTTTCCGCTCCCGACAAGGATGAGGATAGAACCAAGAGCCGGAATGACTTCGAATTTAGCGCGTCCCTGACTTCAAATGAGTATGCCGATACCGATACCAATGGTGATCGGCGGATGGATGCGGGTGAGATTTGGGAACGTCTACGGATTCTATCGGCGGATCGGATAGTTCGGGCCGCGGGGGACCTCATACTTGGGGCCTCCGAGATTTCCAACTCGGATAACCTTTCTGTAACCTTTAATATCGCCAAATTCTGGCCCTTAATGCAGGCAAACAATAATCTTGCGATATATGCCCCTTCTACCAAGGGGGAGCCGGCCATTGATGGGCGCACGGTCTGCTTGATCCCCCGTAATAAGGACAGTCGTTTTCCATCGACGCCGACCGCATTAGAGTTGGATTCGACTTTGCTGTCGTCTGGGGTTGCTGTTACCGATACCAGAAGCACCGGCGGTAGTATAACCTTTTTCAACCTTACCAGTACTTCTACAATTACTTTTAGGAACAAGCCTTTGATGATATTAGCCAAAGATTTGCTTCCGAACTATGATACCGATGCGGTACTACAGTTTGAACGGTACTATTACGCCTTTGGCGTCAAGGGGAGGAGTTGGACAGGCGGGCTGCCAAGCCGGTGGACTATCAGGAACGGGTTGTCCGGCGGCGAAGAGGACGGTTCGGCCGAGTATGTAACTTCTCTTGAAGAGTGGTTCCCTACCGGTAAGGGTACTGCCAACGGAAGCAGGATCGCGGTCCGGTTCGGCAATGGGAACAACTCCGATACCAACGATACGCAGGTTACTTATTAGAGTTTATCTATAAGGCCGGCGTCCCTGATTAGGCGCGCGTAAAAGCCCCCTTTCCCCGCGGCTCGGCTTCCCAATGAAGCGGAGCGTTCCCCGACGCGGGGAATAAGCGGCAATAGGCGCGCCCTGCCATGTAAAATTGTTGCATGATAGCAAGGGGCCGAAAGACGGTACCGCCTTTCGGCCCCTTGTTTTACACGCCAAACGTATCCTTCATCCCCGATTGCTTCCGCGCCGCTCTATTCTTGTCCTGTACCGCTATAACGTCATGTTCCTTTTCCTTCTTCCCTCGGGGAAGAGTCTTACTCCATCGGGGAAGGTTCTTCCCCTCTCGGGGAAGAGTCTTACTCCATCGGGGAAGGTTCTTACTCTATCGGGGAAGAGTCTTACTCCATCGGGGAAGAGTCTTCCCCTCTCGGGGAAGGGTCTTACTCTATCGGGGAAGAGTCTTCCCCTCTCGGGGAAGGGTCTTACTCCATCGGGGAAGGGTCTTCCCCTCTCGGGGAAGGGTCTTACTCTATCGGGGAAGGGTCTTCCCCTCTCGGGGAAGGGTTGGAATTCCCTCGATGAGATGGACGGTAGGGTAAGCGGTGTTGCAAGGGGTTAATGCTGTCGGTATGGCATAGCCGAGCGCCGAATGTCTACGGCGCGTATTATAATACGGTTCCCTATACTCACATACCGCTACCCTCACTTCCTCTTTTGTGCGCCTCTCTTCCACCTTATCCGCTTCCGCTTTTAACGCCTTGAAAAATGCTCCGTACAGGCATTGTCCCAACGGTTCCCCTTCCGGCTCATACTCCGTCCGACCTGCGGACGCCGCGCCGACAGCGCCGCTCGAAATTCTTTACCGCAATACCGTACTCCCCGGTCCGAATGAAAGAGGAGGCCGCTCTTCGGCTTGCGGTTCGTGCGGGCCATCATAAGCGCATCGCACACATGACCGGCTTCCATGTCTTCCGAAAATGCCCATCCTACCACGCTGCGATCCCATAAATCGAGTATCACCGTCACATACGGCCATCCGTTG
>JAITAN010000086.1 GCA_031284105.1 Treponema sp.
GGGCCGGAATATCTATGATAAATTTTCACAAAACTGTAAAATGGTAATGACTATTTTTCCGGAATAGCCTATTATAACCCGTACTATTTTTATGTAACCGTGGGGTTTGGAAGAAAATGAAACAGACAACAAACACGCCGCCGCCGTCACGAGATTCGTCCCGCTGGTACCGGTTTAAGCGTAACCGTAAGGCGTACATTTCTTTGTGGATATTCGGCGTCCTTTTTGTGATGAGCCTCTTTGCCGAGTGTATGGCAAACGATAAGCCTATACTCGCGTACTTTGACGGGAAACTCTATGTTCCGGCGCTGCGAACGTATTCGGAGCTGGCTTTCGGCGGCGAGTTTGACATTGATGCGGATTACCGCGATCCTTTCGTCAAAAATCTCATACAGGAAAAAGGCTGGATGATCATGCCGCTTGTTCAGTTCAGCTACGGTACCATAAACTACGATCTGCCCAGTCCCGCGCCGTCTCCGCCCACACGCGTGAACTGGTTCGGCACAGACGACCGGGGGCGCGACGTGTTTGCCCGCGTGTTGTATGGTTTCCGTATTTCCGTGATGTTCGGCCTGATGCTTACGGTTTTATCATCCATAGCGGGCGTCATATTGGGCGCATTGCAGGGGTATTACGGCGGCGCGTTCGACATTATTTTCCAGCGGTTTATGGAAGTGTGGTCCGGTATGCCGACTCTTTTTATGCTGATAATCCTCTCATCTGTGGTGGAACCGAATTTTTGGTGGCTGCTGGGTATTACGCTTCTGTTCGGCTGGATGAGCCTTGTCGGGGTGGTGCGCGCCGAATTTTTGCGCGCGAGAAACTTTGAATACGTGCTTTCCGCACGAGCGATGGGTATGCGGCATAGCCGCATCATGTTCGTACATATTCTTCCCAATGCCATGACGAGCGCCATGAGTTATCTGCCCTTTATTCTAGGCGGTTCTATCACAACCCTTACATCGCTTGATTTTCTGGGCTTCGGGCTGCCTACCGGTTCTCCGTCTCTGGGCGAAATGCTTGCGCAGGGCAAGGCGAATCTGCAAGCGCCGTGGATCGGCATTGCCGCTTTTGCGGTTCTGGCGCTTACGCTGAGCCTGCTTGTGTTCATAGGCGAAGGCGTACGCGACGCCTTTGATCCGAGGAGGAGGTTGTAACCATACCTGTTTTGGGGAGGTTTAAGATATATGAAGTTTTACCGTGCCGCGGCGCTTTCTTTCTTGTGTATAGGGTGTCTGTTTCTGTTTACGTGCGCGTCTTCCGGGACGAAGGCCGACCGGCTTGTCTTGCCCAAACCCGCGCGTGAAATCAGGCTCGCCGATATTGAGAAAGCCGTGTCTGACAATCCGGTGCAAGCCGTGCATTTCATCGGCATGTATCGCGCCCATTATCCGCAAGACGATGAAACGGATGTACGGCTCGCCGATTTCTGGGAAGCCGCGGTAGAAAATCTGAAAGCCGCGCAGGTGAAAGCCATTGAAGAAAAGCGATATGACGATGCGGTATCTATGGCGCGCTCTCTGGTAAATTTGGATGTTACGGTTGAAAGCACCGGTATGGAGCCGGATATTCTGCTTGCCGATGCCAAGAATTCATTGGAAAAGGGTAATGATCTGCCGGCGTTTATCACCGCGGTTCAGGCGAATACGCTTAAACCGCTTTCTTTTGAGGATGCCGTGATCTTTCTGAACCGCGCCGTTACCGTAAAGCAACGCAGAACAGCCTCATATTTCCTTGGCGCAGCGGATAGGTATACGGATAAACGCGCCGTAATTCCGTCTGAAGCGCGCTCATACGCGGAAGGGCATGATCAGCCGCGTGATATGATCAAGGGCGTTGCCACCGTGCTTGTCGATCAGGGGACGCATATTGAAAAAGGGCGGGCCTATCCGTCAATGACGCTTGGTTCGGCGTTTTTTGTGGATGCGTCCGGTCTTCTTATTACCAACTACCACGTTGTGCAGAGCGAGGTTGATCCCGAATACGAGGGATATTCCCGTATGTATATCCGCATGGGGGATGCGACAAGCCCGCGTGTGCCTGCAAAAGTAATCGGCTATGATAAGGCTATGGATATTGCGCTTATTAAAGCGTCTATCACGCCGGAATATGTTTTTTCCATTGTGGATTGGGCCCTGCCTGCCGTGGGCGATTCCATTATTGTCATAGGTTCTCCGGTAGGGCTTGAGAAAACGGTTACCCAAGGTATAGTGTCCGCTACGGGAAGGCGGTTGCTGCAAATAGGGGGCGTGATCCAGATAGACGCCGCGGTTAATCACGGCAACTCGGGCGGACCCGTCGTTGATAGAAACGGTAGGCTTGTCGGCGTTGTGTTCGCGGGCGCGGATCAGTATCAGGGTTTGAATTTCGCGATTCCGGCGGAGCGGCTTGTCGCCGCGCTTCCCGCGCTTATCAAAGGCGATAAAGCGGAACGCCCGTGGCTGGGGCTTGTTCTTGCGGAAGCTGCCGGGGGCGCGGAAATTATTTATGTTTCGCCTTTTACCCCTGCCGCGGAACTGGCTATTAAAGAAGGCAGTATCATAACCTCCTTGAATGGAGAAAAGGTGAGCGCCTCTCAGGGGAGTCTTATACCCGCGCTGCAAGATGTGCTTTTTTCTACCCGCCCGGGTGAACTTGTATCATTGGAAACAACGGACGGTATGCGGTATCTCGTTATGTCTCATGCGCGCCCTGCGCTGCCCTTATCCGAAGCCGCGAAGAAAGACAGTAAGGAGCGCATGGCCGGTCCGCTGTTCGGTTTTATTTTGGCTCCGTCCATGGGAAAAACATCTTCTTACACGGTTAAAAAGGTAATACGTGGGTCCATTGCCGATGATGCGGGGTTATCCAAAGACGATCCCGTAATCATACGCGGTTTTTCGGTGTTGGAAAAGGAAGGGTACGTATTTATGGACATTGATGTAAAGAAACGGCGTTTAGGGTATATGGAAACATCCATGCGGCTGCCGGCGTATCTTGACACGCCGGATACGTTATAAACATGGAGAAAAATGAAGAACAAATTCAAAAGCGTCATCTTTGATCTGGATGGAACGTTGATTGATACCATTGCGGACATTACCCTCTTTATGAATAAGGCGCTTGCCTTGCATGGTCTGCCTCTTGCTCCTGAAGAAGAGTACAAGAAATTGGTTGGGTGGGGCATGAACCGGCTTGCCCGTAGCGTGATGCCTCCTGAATTGCGGCAATGCGCGGAAGCCGATACGCTTGCGGCCGCGCTTGCCGCGGATGCGACCCGCCTTTATGGAGAGACGCCGGTTGTTAAAACGAAACCGTATAGCGGTATACAAGAACTGCTTGTAGAACTTAAACGGCGGAAGCTCAAGACTGCGGTGTTAAGCAATAAGCCTGATGTACTGGCGAATACCGTGGTAAACATCCTGTTCCCGCGGGGTTCATTTGATATTATCCGCGGCGACATGGCCGGAAAGCCCCGTAAACCCGCGCCGGAACCGGTGTGGGATATCCTTATGGAACTGGATTCAAGTCCAAGAGATACGGTGTTTTTAGGAGATTCGGAAATCGATATAGAGACTGCGCTTGCATCGGGATGCCATGCGGTAGGCGCGGGGTGGGGTTTTCGGGGATATGAAACGCTGGTAAAAGCCGGCGCGGAGCGTATTATTGATAAGCCCTCGGATTTCTTGGAGGTAGTATGGAACTAAACGATCCCCGTGCTACGGAGAACTTCACCGAACTCGCGGCGGCTCTCGCCAAAACAGATGATGCGGCGCTTATCGAGTCATTTTTGTACGAACTCCTCACTCCCTCGGAAACCGCGGCCGTTGCGACGCGCTGGGCTTTGGTTAAAGCGCTTAAAGAAAAGAAAACTCAGCGCGAAATAGCAAAGGACTTGGGGCTTTCCCTGTGTAAAATTACAAGAGGTTCCCGTGAGCTCAAAAAGCCGAATTCGGCGTTTCAGCGAATGTTGGAGATAGCCGCGGAGCAATGAGCCCTGGGGGGCAGCAGCCCGTTCATCATGGAAGCCGCGGAGAGGCGGTTTATGGGGCGGAAGACCATTGCCGATTGCGGCCCGCAGATTGACCGGAACGTTCTCCATGCAACGATGCCGGCCGTGTTCCAGCCGGCAGATGTTCTTCGGATAATCGTTCACGCATTCTAGTACCCCTCTTCCCTATACAGCCAAACGCCTTAAATTCACGCCGCTCTGCGATGGGGTATTGAAGGCGTTTCCTTGAAATTGTATTGTATACGGAGGGAACAAACCTCGTACCCCCCAGTTTTACGTCCTAAGGGGCGGGGTATTAAACCCTACCGGGCGTTGCCGTGATCCAAGTAAGCGCGTGGATTGAAACAAAAGATAAAGGGAAAAATTATGAAAAATTTCCGGTTATTTTGGCATTTTTTCATGCAATATATGCTATAATACCTGCGAGCGATTCCGCCTTTGACCATGCCGGTTACGGCGGGCATTTTTGCATACGCCAAGTTCGGGGCTTGACGGAGCAAAAAATCTCTTCTTGTGGAGAGAAACTATTTTTGCACATAAGTGCGCGCACGTTGAGTGCGATTTTTAGGAGAAAGCTATGAAGCGATCCGAATCACGTGTCCGGTATTTTTTTCGTACCGGATTTATTTTATTAGCGACCCTGATTGTCCTGGGGGGGTATCGTGCGCCGGCCCCATCCAAGAAAATCAAGAGTCTGATGGGCAAACATTGGCGGCCCCTTTGATCGGGCAAAAAGAAGGGGATCTGGTAACGGTGCGGATACCTATACCGCAGACGCCCGTAGAGCAGGCCGCGGGCAGATCC
>JAITAN010000204.1 GCA_031284105.1 Treponema sp.
CGTAAACAATTCCGCGGGACACGGAACTACTTCCGCGGGGGGTGGGAATTGTCCGATACGATTATGTTGCCGGAGCGGTCTATTATCCCGCGCTTCAAAGCAGGAGGTTGTTCATCATACCACACGTACCTTTCAAATACGCGGCTGCGGCGGTATGGTCATTACAACCCGCACGCTGCGGGTATTTCATTTAGGCGCGCCGATAAACGGCGGTATATCGTCATAACGCCCCGAATTGTTCCAATACGTGTAACCGGGCGCTCCCGCGTTGTTCACGCCTTCAATTTGCCGGCGTACATAGTCTTTGTTGTAGTACCGGCGGTCGTAGGACACGTTGAGATAAAAGGCTTGGGCCCAGGGGCGAACCACTATTTGTTTGCGCGCGATGGCCGCGGTTCTGCCGGTACCGATGTAGTAGATGCGATAAGGACGCAGTTCCGCGGGCTGCTGGGCAAGAAAAGTCTGCTCAAAATGGCTGGGGTAGTACATGGGACAGATAACATCTATGTACGGGGCAAGGAGTTCAACTTCCTGACCGGTCCTTGCGCCCGTGCGGTACCAGCCGTTTGACCCGTATATATCGATTGAAATAGGCGCGCTGATACGCGCCCGGACATGACGCAAAAACGAGAGAATCGCGCTGTCCTTGTCCATGCCTGCATCCTGCCACCGGTAACGCGCCGACGCCAAGTTGTCGCCGTCGGTAGGAAAGCGAATATAGTCGAACTGAATTTCGTCAAAGCCCCGATCTTGCAGTTCCTTCGCTATTGCCGTGTTGTATTCCCACACATCTTCGGAATACGGATCGATCCACTGTTCATCAATATACGTACGCTCAATGACGTACTCCGGATCATTTGAAGGAAATATCTTCGCATCCGCGGCCGCATCCGCTTTTTTCACCCTGCGATCATAATAACCCTGCCACGGCGTATTATTCCACCGGTCCCACACCGCGTATTTCCCGCCGTCTTTCTTTGCCAATTCAGGATCTTTGAACGCCACGATGCGGGCAACGGTGTAGATACCCCGCTGTTTCATGGTCGCAAGAAACGCATCAAGGTCAACGGGGTTGAAAACTCTGCCTTTAGCCGTAATGCCCGGATCTTTCGGGGTAAATCTGATGCGCCCGTAATCATCCTTCATGTCAATAACCGCCATGTTGAGTCCCCGCTCTTCCATGAGCGCGAGGTGCTTATCGAATGTCGCTGCGCTAATGGCCTGATTCACCGGCAAGTACAAACCTGCTTTTCCCGCGGCCGCGCTCTTACGCCGATTATCTTCCTCATTCACCAGCCACAGTTCCGATAGTCCCACCGTATGTTCTCCCGCGCGGTTTCCGGTGATAAAAATACAATTCGGCGTCCATGGAACATTGTGCGGGATTGCCTTGATAAAGGCGAGTATATCGGCGCGGGGGGTAAAAACGAGCTGCCCGCCGCCACCGGACGGTGAATTCGGGAGCGGTAAAGCCGCTTCCATAATGGCGTTATCCTGCACAAAGCGGAACAAGTCCGCGTTAACCTCAAGCGAATCAACGGTACCGAAATCGCTCGTATCCCTCCATATCATATCGAAACGTTTTCGGTCCCAGTCAAGCCGGTAGAGTCTGCGCCGGAAGGTTTGCGAGGCAAATACCGTTGTTTTCCCGTTTACAACGGCAACGGCAATATCGGAAACCTCATCGGGGTTATCGGTTGTTTCAAGCTTTTCAATGCCCGTGTTGATATCCGTCCACGCAGCGCCGTTCCTATCCGGCTGGAAGTAGCTCACGCCGTAGATGCTGTGAGCCGCGAAAACCGTTAATTCGGGCAGCGCGGCCACGGCCACCGTTTTTATACCATCGGTTCTGGAAGAGGGGCTGCCTATACCCTTCCACGATAGGCCTCGATCCCGCGAAAAATACACGGAATCTTTCACGGCAAGGACCATCATATCGCCGTAACATTCAAAATCTTTGATCTCCTGTACAATATCAATAAAGGACTTCCTTCCATTTTCATAGACTTTTATCCGTTTTATGGGCAGCCCGTTGTTCCTCATTTCCCAATGCTTGCAATCCGTTGAAAACGCAATGCCGTTACCGGTGAGAAGCGCCCAATAGTCGCGTGTACGGATTATTTTCTTGACGGAACCCTCTGTCCATAGCTTCTCAAAGCCGCCGTTTTTGGTAAGCGCATATAAGCCGCTGTCGGTACCCATGAGGAGCGGGGCAGCTTGCACTGCCGGAACAGCCATCTGCAAAGCGCTCTCTCTTGACATGCCGTCCGCCTGAAGCGCTGCGGAAAAACAAAAGGCAAGAAGCAGTATAATAAAAACCATATAGATTACTATACGGGAAAAGAGGCTGTTTTGCAATATGGAGAAGGAAATCCCGCAGCGTGAAGGTACAATCGCGTATTTTTCAATAAGGTGCGAATATGGACTTCCCCCGATGAGATGGATCAATCTTTAGGGCAGACTCCAGCGTTCGCAATGCCGTCGAACTCGCGTTGAATACCACGTTTTTGGAGGGGCGCATTCATGTTCAAGACCCGCGGCCATTGATGCTCTGATCCGCCCGCATTATGGGAGGCAAGGTTTATCGGGATGAGGAATGAACGGAGGTTTGCTTGATAGCCAAGCCGCGTTTTAGTTCGCCATCAAAATTCTTTCTCACAAGCCGAATTTATTTCGAAAACTACTTGACAATACGGCGTAAAAGATCGCATAGTTTTTTCCATGATAGGAAGCGATGTAATCATCAAGGATGTATCTAAATCCTTCGGTGATTTCAGGGTTTTGAATAATATTAACCTTGATATTCGTAAGGGGGAGTTTTTCTCCCTTCTTGGACCTTCAGGATGCGGCAAGACAACGCTCCTGCGGATAATCGCGGGCTTTGAAACCCCGGATGTTGGTGTGGTCATGTTTGACGATAAGGATGTACTTCCGATGCCTCCGAACCGCAGACAGTCGAACACGGTTTTTCAGAATTACGCTCTGTTTCCTCACCTTACGGTTTATGAAAATGTCGCCTTCCCCCTGCGTATAAACAAGATTCCGAAAGAAAAAATCGACCCGAAAGTCATGGAGTACCTAAGACTCGTGCAGCTTGAAGGACATGCCCACAAAAAGCCGAACCAGCTCTCAGGCGGACAAAAGCAGCGGGTTGCCATTGCGCGCGCGCTCATCAACGAGCCTCGCGTGCTGCTCCTAGACGAGCCGCTATCCGCGCTTGATGCGAAACTCCGCCAGCACATGCTCATCGAGCTGGATCAGATACACGACAAGATCGGCATCACATTTATCTACGTTACCCATGATCAGACGGAGGCGCTTTCGGTGTCCGACCGTATCGCGGTGATGAATTCGGGGGATGTGCTGCAAATCGGCACGCCTTATGAAATCTACGAAAGTCCCTCAACCGATTTTGTAGCGAAATTTATCGGTGAAACGAACCTCTTTGACGGCATTGCCGTGTCTGTGGTGAAACTCGGCAAGCCTGACAAGAACGGCGATACCGAATACATGGTTGAGCTTGACATACCGGCCCTCGGCAGGGTAAAAGTAACCACCATCGATGCAATAGAAGTCGGGCAGACCGTGAGCTTTACCGTGCGTCCGGAAAAGATCGTTATCTCTACGGAAAAATCGCCCCCCAGACGAGAAGACATCAACCTTTTCCATGGTATGGTCGATGAGCCTATCTATTCGGGCTTTCAGACTAAATTTTACGTCAAAGTTACAAACGCCGCTGCGGCCGCGCCTGTACCTTCGAACAGTTGTCTTATCCGTGTGGTAAAACAGCATTCAAAGTACTCGGATGAAGGTCCCGATATTGAGTGGAAGGACTCGGTCTACCTGTCATGGAGCGCCGCCGACGGTTACATCGTCGAGGTAAAGAAATGAGCGCCTGTTGCGGACCCGGTAAAACAAGCGCCCCGAAGAATTACGGGAACCGGAAGAGCGGCGACGGACGCGATAGCGGAATCGCAAGTACCGAAACGCCTTCGGTGAAACGCAACTTCGGTCCGGTTTATTCATTTCCAATGGGCGGGTGGTTTACCGTGTTTTTCCTTGCGCCGCTTGTCATCATCGTTATATACAGTTTCCTTAAAAAAGGATTACACGGCGGAGTTGTATGGCAGTTCTCCCTTGACGCTTACAAGGGGCTGCTGAACCCTACCCTCGTTATCGTTACGGCGCGTACGTTCGGTACGGCTGTCATCGCCACCGTCATCACCATTTTGATCGCCTTGCCCTGCGGGTACTTCATGGCAAAAAGCCGGAAGCAAACCTTGCTCCTCCTGTTGATTATCATCCCGTTTTGGACGAATTTTTTAATCCGCGTTTTCGCATGGATGAATATTCTGGGTAACAACGGCTTCCTGAACGAGTTTCTTATGAGAATCGGGCTTATTGATGAGTACATACATTTTCTATACAACCAGAATGTTGTGATTCTCGTACTTGTTTACATGTACCTGCCCTACGCCATACTGCCCCTCTTCTCTACCATAGATAAATTTGATTTTTCGCTTTTGGAAGCCGCGCGGGATTTGGGCGCGACCAAATTCATGGCTATTGTTAAAATTCTGCTTCCCAATATTAGGAGCGGGATTTTTACCGCGGTACTGTTTACCTTTATCCCCATATTCGGAGCTTATGCGGTTCCGCTTCTTGTGGGCGGCATGAATTCCTACATGCTTGGAAATACCATCGCGGACCAGCTCACCAAGAGCCGCAACTGGCCCCTTGCGTCCGCCATCTCTATGGTACTTACGATTATTACTACGGCCGGCGTGATCGTGATGATGAGCCTGCAAAAGCGCGAAGCCCAGCGGCTGTCCGCTGTGAATGGAGGCGCAAAGTGAACATTAAAACCATCATCCACCACGTCATAACGTCCATCAAAATCGGACAGCCCCAGACCGAAGCCGCAAAACACGCGCGCAGGGCAAGCAGAATACGGCGTTTTTCTTTTTCGCAGATGGTTTTTATTGCGACCATTATTTTTCTCTTTTTGCCGTTATTTGTTTTGATCCTTTACTCGTTTAATGCAAGCAAGGGTATGAACTGGACCGGCTTTTCGTTTGTCTGGTACGAACAGCTCTTCTTCCACTCACGCGACCTCTGGCACGCTTTTTGGAATAGCATGTTCATAGCGATAACGTCCGCGGTAACGGCGATGGTCATAGGCACGCTGGGCGCAATCGGAGTAAACTGGTACCGCTTCAAGCTACGGAACTATGTACAGACCATTTCCTTTCTTCCCATGATTCTGCCGGAAATCATCATCGGCGTCAGTTTGTCCATTTTCTTTGCCGGCATCAAGCTGAAGCTGGGCTTACTCACCATCTATATCGCACATGCTACGTTCAATTTGCCCTTTGTCTTCCTCATGGTCATGGCGCGTTTGGACGAGTTTGATTTCTCCATCATCGAGGCGGCTCATGATCTCGGCGCGAATGAGCTGCAGACGCTCTTAAAGGTAACGATCCCTATATGTATGCCGGGCATTGTGTCCGGTTTCCTTACCGCCATTACCATAAGCCTAGAGGATTTTGTCATCACTTACTTCGTTGCGGGTCCCGGTTCCTCTACCCTGCCTCTGTACATCTACTCGGCAATTCGTTTCGGCGTGTCGCCGGTGATAAACGCCTTATCGGTGGTGATGATTCTCGGCACGGTGGGACTTACCTATCTGCTGCGCAACTTCCTCAA
>JAITAN010000023.1 GCA_031284105.1 Treponema sp.
TGATACAACGATATGTCAAGAATCAAGGACGAAAACCCGAAGAATATCAGAAAATACATGAGGGGAAGCGGCTTGAACCGTTTCCGTATCAGAATAAAGCTTGAAGGTTAAAGATACCGGGCAAGCCCTGCGGTTGTTCATTTACGGAAGGATCACAGCCATGGAGGATGCAGCAAACCGCCCGGATAATCCGCAACAGTTCCGGTTCAGCCATGGGTGCTATCTTTCCGGTGAAGAACATGAATATAGCATCGCACCGTCTTCCACCTCCCTTTCCAGACGTAGGATTCGTATTCTATATCCGGCTTTGAACGAGCGGCGGACTTCGACAACTTGTATCGGGCGTTCTTGGACGCCCGTTGCGGGGCGGCGTGGAAAGAATCTGTCCAACGTTACGGCGACCGCATTCCGGAATACCGGAGAACGGGTGCGCAGAACGCATCCGTTCCCTCAAAGCCCTGCTTGCCGGCACGGATTATATCGCCGCCAAGATTGCGGGGGGTTCGGCGACCGTCGAAGAGTATGCCGTGCAGATAGCCCAATGCCAAGCATGGCCGCGGGAAATCGCCGAACCGGAAACGGCACAATAGGTAAATCCGGCGTTGCCGGATAAATATAACGGGCAGAGCCGCGGCAGACACTACCTGCCGGACAGGTGCTGCTAACACCTTCAGCGGAACGCCGATCCACCCGCCTACCGCGCTTCGGGAAGGTGTCGAGCGGCACGGCCGGACGAGTATTGAACTGCGGATGGCGGGTCCAATGACCGGCAACAAACGGCAGAAGATCGAGGCGCCGACGGCTAACTACCCCATAGAGATACCACCGGAGAAAGAAGCGGTAACGGGAGAAGAGGAATAAAAAAGCGGGCTCCAACGGGGCTTTAAGCCGACTGAAGGCGGCGGTAAATTCCAGTTTTACCGTTTGATGTGCCGTTGCTACAGGCATCTTCTCGTCCGCAAAATGGAGATTTTAATGCTGCCGCTACCATATCTTCCCACTCATTAAAGTTTTTACTATATTATATCCACTTTTAGTATAATAACTCTAGAACAGACCATCCGACCATACATTGGCCGGTCACACTAATTTTAGGACCGGTTCCTAAAATGCGCTACGCATTCTCTCATCCAATCTTCTTATACCCTTGTAAGTATTTATTCGTTATATGACAGCGCATCTCTATAATCCCTCCGTTCAAGCACTCCAAACGCTTTCTATACAATGAAGGCACATTAGACCGGCTTGGTATCGTATACCGAAAACATAATCTATGGTGGCTTTTTCATCGGAACATTTCTGTTCAAACCAGAAAAAGTTATTCCGGGACCGCCATAAACAAGGGATAAGAAGTTTCGTAGGAATGGTATATAAAAATGCGCCTTGCAGAGCCGCAACGGGAAGATGCTACTGACGGATGGAGGTAAACGCGCAGCAAATCGCGGCGCCCAGCGCATCCGCCGCATGATTCGGCTTTGGAATGGCGTCAAGCCCCAGAATAAAGCGCGCCATTTCCTGAACCTGTTCTTTTTCAGCGCGGGAAGTACCCACTACCGCCTGCTTGATAGCGTTGGGCGTAAATTCACGCACGGGTAATCCCGCTTCTGCAAGCGTCATGCACAATACGCCCCGCGCCTCGGCAACCGGAAACGCGCTTGTGATGTTCCGTCCAAAATAAAGGGTTTCAACGGCGGCTTCCATCGGCTTCCATGTTTTGAGAACGTCTTCCAGCGTATCATGAATAAAAAGAAGCCGCTCTGTGAGCGGTTTATCGGAGAACGTTTCAATGCAACCGTGAGCCAGATAGCAGATATGCTGCATATCGGTTTCGATGATTCCCCAGCCCGTACTCGCCAAACCGGGATCAACGCCGATAATTCGATGCATGTTTTTTTACTCTTCTTCTTCAAAACCTTCGGGCACTTCAATATTTGAATACACGTTTTGAACATCATCATTTTCTTCCAGCCGTTCGATGAGCCGCAGTACTTTCGCCGTGTCGTTGTTATTGAGGATTACCGGCGCTTCCGGGAGCATACTGATTTCTGCGCCGGTGGTTTCAATAGATGCCGCTTCCAGCGCTTTTACCACGGCTTCAAAGTCTTCTGCGGTCGAAGTAATTTCGATGATGCCGTCCGATTCAGAGACATCTTCCGCATTACCTTCGATAGCGGTTTCTTCAACCTTCTCAAGGGCGAATTTCTCGCCGTCAACCGTGATGATACCCTTGCGGGTAAGAAGCCGCATAACCGACCCCGCTTTTGCCAATTCGGCGCCCGCACGGGTAAGAATATTACGCACATCCGCGGCGGCTCTGTTACGGTTATCGGTAAGCACCTCAATAAGAAGCGCGGCTTCGCCGAGGCGGGCTTCGTAAGACAATTCTTCATAATTCACGCCTTCAAGTTCACCGGTTCCTTTTTTTATCGCATTAGCGATATTATCCTTCGGCATATTCGCACCGCGCGCTTTGAGAATAGCCGTACGCAACCTCGGGTTCCCTTCCGGATCGCCGCCTCCGATGCGTGCGGCAATAGTGATTTCTTTGATGAGCTTGGTAAACATTTGTCCGCGTTTTGCGTCCGCGGCGCCTTTCTTGTGTTTAATAGTCGCCCATTTACTGTGTCCCGACATGGTATCTCCTCCTAACCTGTAATAAACGTGCAAAAATGAAAGAAACCAGCGATTTTCATATCATTCCTGCACATATTCTTAATAAATCCACCTGTTATGTGAATAATTGTTATATTATACTATAATTTATGGGAATAGTCAACATGACGCGATGCCTCGTAAAGAATCCGGCGGCGATCCGCAACGTATGAAAGAGAGGACAAAGACGGCGGAGGCACAAGAGGGATGCTATGGGTCATGCAAACCGCCATAGCAATCATCTACCCCCTGTTGTGGAGCCTTAATATATGTCTTGAAATAGACGGGTTTTGGATTTGACATGGCTTTCCTTGCGGATCGCCTTCAAAAATACTTCCCTGTGCAGACTTCTGAAAACTATATTATTCATATCACGTTCCTTCCTAACCGAAGCTTTGGAACAGGCTCGATTTTCTTTAATTTTACCGCCATAGCATCTTTCCTTTTGTTTGGGGCGTTGTTGATCGACACCATGCCGCCCATTTTTTTTGTCAAGCGGTTCTCCAAAGAGATGCGTATCTCTTTATAAAAAGATGCGGTTCATTTTGAAACGAGATGCGTATCTCTTTGGAAAAAGATGCGGTTCATTTTGCGGCGCTCTATGACCGCGCTCATACAAGCGCCCCATCTTTCTAATCCGGTTCGATTCTGCACCGGTGTTTGTCCCGTTCTTCCCGAACCAAGTTTTTGTCAAGCGGCAGGGAGGAGGACGTGGAAATTACCCCGAAATAAAGGAGAAAATCGGATCAAAGATACGGAATTATCTGTATTTCTATTTCAAGAAGAACCGGCGGCAGGGTTAATTCCGGTTTCATGCGCTATTGTTTTTCGGTGGATACATCTAAACTACGGGTAAAATACGGAGTGAAGAGGAACCGGCAGTTACGCGGGTGCGGCAAGGCGCCGTATGACTCGACCCGCGTAACACACGCGCTGCGTGCGCCGGGTTCCTCTGGTTATTTGCCCGCAACGCATTAGACGTCGCGGGCTGTCAAAACTTATTTGATTGCGTTTGCATTTTCCTTTGTTGCAACCGTTACGCCGGTATCAATATCTTTCGGCGAAACAGCCTTGCCGCTGTAGGCGTCAACGCCGGCTTGCAGCCCCTGATAACCCATCTCATAAGGGTTCTGCACCATCGAGGCTTGCAAAATATCACGCTCAACCAGCGACTTTGTATCCGCCGACCAGTCAAAGCCGACTTCTTTAACCTCGCCCGCTAAACCTTTTTGAGCAATGGCGTTTCCAACGCCTACCGTTGAGCCTTCATTACAGGCATAGAAACCGGCAAGGTCGGGATTTGCGGTAATAAAATCCAACGCAATATTCAGGGCCTTTGTTTTATCGCCATCGGAATACTGAGTGCCGACGATGGTAATGCCCGGATACTTTTTAGCGATTTGATCTTTGAAATCATTTTCGCGGGTCATCGTTGTTCCCGCTCCGGCTTGAGCGTTTACAATAGCGACTTTACCCGTTCCGCCGATTAGATTCGCCAGAGTATCCGCGGCTGTACGTGCAGCGGCTCCGTTATCCGTTGAAAAAAATGCGTCATAATTCGATGTTGCAACTGATGAATCAATGATAATGACTTTGATCCCCGCCCTTTTTGCCCTTTCCACACCGGGCGAAAGCGCGTCTTTGTTAAGCGGCGCCAGCAAAATTACGTCTGATTTCTTGGTGATCGCATCTTCCACCATCTGAAGCTGAACCGCGGCATCAACTTTGCCCGGAGGCGCGTTGAACGTCAGTTCCACATTTCCAAGCTCATTCGCTTTTGCCTGAGCGCCTGCCCTTACCTTAAGCCAATGCTCATCAATCGAGTCCATAGTGATAAGCGTTACCTTGATTTTACCGCTTGATTTTTCGGCGCCTCCGGTTGCCCACAGCGGAACCGAGAAGATAAGCGGCGCTGCCGCTACCAATAGTGTTAAAATCCTTCTTTTCATACAATTCTCCTTGTAAAAAAAATTTATTTCGTAAACCTTTCGGTATACTTACCTTGTTAATCGGGCTATCAGCCCTTAATCTTTGCGTTTTATTTTGTCCAAAAAAACCGAACCCGCTATGACAAAACCGATCACAATTTTTTGGATAAACGGAGATACGCCGATAAGATTCAATCCGTTACGCAAAATACCAATGATAAAAGCGCCTATAAAGGTTCCGGCTATGGAACCTTCGCCGCCCAGCGTACTTGTACCGCCTATAACCGAAGAAGCCACCGCGTCCAGTTCATAGCCGTCGCCGGCCGCAGGCTGTGCGGAAACAATACGCGCAGCCATGATAAGCCCGGCAAAAGCCGCCAGCATCCCCGAAAACACATAAACCACTATCAATGTACGGTTCGTATTCACGCCGGAAAGCCTCGCCGCATCAAAATTGCTTCCAAGCGCATAGACATGACGCCCAAAAGTTGTTTTTGCAAGAATAAAAGCGAACAATACTACCGCTAAAATCATCAGAATCACCGGAATTGGAATCGGACCTACTGAGTCAACGCCTATCACGGTAAAAGAGTTTGAAAGCCCTCCTATTGGGATACCCTGGGTCAGCGTTAGGCATACGCCGCGTACCGCCGTCATTGTACCCAGCGTTGCGATAAACGGCGGGATCTTTCCGTAGGTTGTGAATATGCCGTTTATTGCGCCGACCGCCGCGCCGCTCAATATGCCCAGCAGACCGGCAAGAAACACCGGCACGCCTGACATCATGGCCAGCGCCGCAATCATCCCCGAAAGCGCGATATTAGAACCTATCGAAAGATCAATACCCGCGGTTATCATAACATAGGTTTGTCCAATCGCTATTATCGCAATTACCGCGGTTTGCGTAGCCACCGTAAGGAGGTTGCCCACCGTAAAAAAGTAAGGCCTCGCCAAAATTGAAAATACGATAAAAAGAAGGGCAAATCCGCTCAATGTTGAAAGCTGCTGTTTTAAGCCGCGTGAAACATTCAATTTTGGCAACGCAAGTTTTGTTATCTGCATGATGCTTTTCCTTTATGCGTACTGAGTCGCATACTTTAAAATTTCTTCCTGATTTGTATTTTTTGTTTCGAGACTCGCGGTAATGCGGCCATTGCACATCACCAAAATACGATCCGACATACCCAAAACCTCCGGCAGTTCCGATGAAACAAACATCACCCCAATCCCTTGTTTTTTCAGTTCGTTTATGATGGTATAGATTTCAATTTTGGATGCGACATCGATTCCCCGTGTCGGTTCATCAAAAATTACAACCTTTGCGTCCCGCATCAACCATTTGCCGACAACGACCTTTTGTTGATTTCCACCTGAAAGGTTTGCGACGTACTGTCCTATGCCGGGCGTCTTGATTCTTAGCGTATCCTTCATTTTTACAGCTTTTTCCATTTCTTTGCCGCTGCTAATAACGCCAAGACTTGAAATAAGTTCCAGGCTTGGAAGCGTAATATTTTCCGACAGGGTCATTTTTATGCACAGTCCGTCTTTTTTGCGGTCTTCCGGAATATAGTAAATGCCTTCTTTTATCGCGTTGCGTATATTTTTTATGGTGATTTTTCTGCCTTCCAGAAATACTTCTCCGGCGCTCGCGTCATCGGCGCCGACGATTGCCCGCGCCGTTTCGCTCCTTCCCGCGCCCATGAGTCCGGCGAATGCGACAATTTCACCCTGATACAATTCAAATGAAACATCCTTTACGCCATGAGGCGAAGAAAGGTTCTTTACTTCCAGAACTTTTTCACCGCGTGGAACGGTGATCTTGGGAAATTTTTCGCTGAGGTTGCGTCCAACCATGCAAGCGATAATTTCTTCAAGATTGGTATCCGCAAAGTTAAGCGTTTTGATGTACTGACCGTCCCGCAGAATCGTTACGCGATCAACTATTCGGGATAGTTCCTCCAATCTATGGGAAATATAAATTATGCCGCAGCCTTCGGCTTTTAACATTCTTACGACGTTGAATAAATCATCAATTTCCTTGTCGGTCAACGCGGATGTTGGTTCATCCATGATGATGATTTTTGCGCTCATCGAAAGCGTTTTACAGATTTCCACCATTTGCTGTTTTGATACCGGCAGTTCACGTACCGGCGTGTCGGGATCAACGTCAAGTTCAAGCGCGTCAAGGTATTTCTTGGCTTTGCCGTTCTGTCTTTTTCTGTCCGTTATGCCGAAAGCGGCGATTTCGCGGTTCAGATAAATATTTTCCGCAACGCTAAGATGAGAGCATAGGTTCAACTCCTGGTGTATGATGCCTATGCCAAGCCGCTGGGCGGAAAGCGGCGTTAAATCGCCGACGGGTTTGCCGTTAATATACAGTTCCCCGGCATCACGGACGTATACGCCGGAGATTATCTTCATCAGAGTAGACTTACCCGCGCCGTTTTCACCTAAAAGCGCGTGAACCTCGCCGGGTCGTAAATCAAAATGTACTTTGTTCAGGGCGGATACACCGGAAAAGCTTTTTGACACCTCTTCCGCTCTGACCAACAAACCACTGTCCATATCATTCCTTACTTTTAATAGATTAGCATATAGTTGAAGAACTGTCAAGTATTTTTTTTTACATTTTGTTAAAAATTTGACGTTATATAATGTACTGCTTTTATCAAATTTTCTCTAAATATGGAAACATCTTTACAAAGTAACAAAAATTTGATACCGTGAAGCATGACTGGTATTAAATCTCGTATCATTTGCAATGATCTTTTACGGCGCATTACGTCAGGCGATCTAAAGGGCGTATTGGTACTGCCTACGGAGACCAAATTGGCGGAAACCTACGCTTGTTCACGTCCCACAATACGGAAAGCTCTGTCGGAACTACGTCAGGCGGGATATATCACCGGCGCCAAAGGTTCAGGCTCGTACGTAACAACGCCCGTGCAGCCTCATCAGAAAAGCAACGCCGAAACTTTTTTGGGCGTAATATTTCCAAACATGGGCCCGGAGTACTTTTTCGACCTTCTCTGCAACAGCCTTGCCCGCTGCGCGTCTGAAAACGGGTATTCCCTGGTATTCGGCGGCTATGTATCGCCGAAATCCGATATGTTAAAGTCGGATATTATGCAAATCTGCACCAGATACATCGCGCAAAAGATTAAAGGCATTTTCTTTGCGCCGTTCGGGTATCATGCAAAGAACGATCAGATTAATAAGGAAATAATCAATTCTTTCTCCAATGCCGGTATTCCGGTAGTGTTGCTTGATTCAAATATAGAGCGCTATCCGCTTCCGCATAAATTTGACCTTGTATCCTTGAACCACATACAAGCGGGATACGTCATTACGGAACATCTGATTGAGCGAAACGCCAGGCGCCTTTTCTTTCTTGCCCCGTCCAATTCGCATTATTCCGTTGCGTTACGGTTTATAGGATGCCGCGCGGCCATGGCCGAGAACGGCATCCTGCCTGATGAGGATATATTCGTTGAAATGGAACGGGATGATATCGCGCGTTTGTCGCGGTTCATACATGAAAAAAAACCGGAATCCATTCTTTGTTCAAACGATATGACCGCCATGAGTATAATGCAGTCTTTGGAAAAACTTGGGTGTAAAATTCCCGATGACATTATGATCGCGGGTTTTGATAATTTAAGTAAGGTGATGCTGTTTTCGCGTTCAATCACCAGCATAGATCAGCCCATAGACAACATAAGCCGCGCCGCGCTTAACCTGATGGTTGAGCGTATGGCGGATCCGCATAAACCCGTATCCCATATATCTTTTTCGGGGACGCTTGTGATAGGCGACTCGACAACGTTATCGCGTGTGTAGAGCGGGCTGCGGGGCGCGGCGCGCCGTACCGCGGAAACCGCGCGCGTTACGCGGTTCGAGGCATACGGCGTCTTGCGCGTCTGCGTTGTTGTAAGGATGCGGCGTAACCCTTACGGCGAATACGCCATGTATGAGCGGCGGTTAAAAATAAAGCCGAAGGATAATGCCCTGATCATAATTACCGAAGCCTCTGCCGAAAATATTCATTCCGCCTAGGCGCCGCGCGTCTCCTTTTACGCCGATCCGTACTTTTATTGAAGAATGTTCATAGAGCGCGATATCTTCAAGGGTTATATCGGATATCCTAGTTCCATCAACAAAACTACCTGCGGCGGTAACAATCCAATGCTTCAAGATACCATATTGGGAACCTTCCGGCTTCCACCATGGGGGCGTAAGGATGCCTCGGCGGCCGCCAAAATCTCCAGGGGAAGTCCATGAACCCGCTTCGACGGTGTTAATCCGCAGGGTTATATCAGAAAGCCAGTTTTTGTTGGTTCCCGGCGTTTCGGAAGACAACTCAAGGGATACCTCAAGTTTTTGAATTTTCCTGCTTTCATATTTTAAGTTGTTGGGGAATTTGTACTCCACAAAACCGGAGCCCATCCAGAGCAGACCGGCTTTAATGCGATCCGGTTCCAGAAAGGATTCGGGCGTATCCAGATAACCGATTATACTCTCTGTGGAACAGAGACCGCAGGGCGAAACAGCGGAATAACTGGTAAAAATTCCTATGGGCATTTCTACTTCGATACTGTCTTTCTTTTCGTTTTTTTCTTCAGGAAACTTTATCAATATTTCGGAAAAGGCAACACTGCACCGTTTCTGACTACCCCTTTTGGCGTTGATTTTTTCAGTAAGCACCAGACCGGCTTCCTCCAGAATACCGATATTGGTAGCTACATTGGACTGGGGGAGGGAAAGCGCTTCGGCCATTTCATTTATGTTCATGGGTTGTTTACGGAGTATGTCCAGTAATTGGATGCGCTGCTCCGAGGCCA
>JAITAN010000090.1 GCA_031284105.1 Treponema sp.
CTGGGCTTTACCTTTACCAAAGCCACCAACGCCAAAGTAGCGAAGGGCGAACACGCCATCCTTGCGGAGATTGACGCGCTTCTCGAAAACGGCGATACGGTGATGGCCGTCGAAATTAAAAGCAAACCCACTACGGACGACATAGACGACCATATTACGCGCATGGAAAAAGTGCGGCGCTATGCGGACCTGCACGGCGATACGCGGAAATACTTGGGCGCGCTGGCCGGGGTCGTGTTCAGCGACGGCGCAAAAACCTACACGCTGAAAAACGGCTTGTATGTGGTTGAACCGTCCGGCGACACGTTTAACATCACCGAACCGAAGGGCAGTTATCATCCCCGCGTCTGGTAAACAGCAAAGGCTCAATTTTCAACAGGTTCAATTATGGTCAAGGGAAGACTTTCCCTCTTCTCCGAGAGGGGAAGTATAGGTAAAGCCGGCTTGGGTTGCGACAAATGTATCGGAGACCTCTATAAATAAATCGATCAGCTCCGGAGAAAAATGCGTTCCCTTTCCAGCCAGAATGAGTTTTACCGCCTTATCATGGGTAAGCGCTTTTTTGTAAGGACGTTTGGATGTAATCGCATCGTACACATCGGCAATGGCTAACAGGCGTCCAAGCAGGGGAATATCCTCTCCGGCAAGCCCTTTGGGATAACCGGTACCATCCCACCTCTCATGGTGGGCTCCGGCAAAAATCTTTGCATACTCAAGAAAATCACACGCGGACGATTCCGCTTCAATTTTTTCAATAACCTTCACACCGAGCGTAGCATGCCGCTTCATTATTTCATATTCTTCTTCATTAAGCGCGGTTTTCTTTTGAAGTACACTATCGCTAATACCTATTTTACCAATGTCGTGCAGTTGGGAAGACAGGAGCAGGAGTTCAACGTCCCAATCTTTGGTTATATCTTCATACAGCTTTCGCTCTATCAAGCCTTCAACCAGAATTTTCAGATACGCCTGTACCCGCTCAATATGCCCTCCGGTAACATCGTCTCTACATTCAACTATGTCGGCCATAGTTTTTAACACGGCGTTTTGAAGCTCAACCACGGTTTTTGTCTTCTCATCAACCAGATTTTGCAAGTTATTGTTAAATTCCTGTAATTCTTTCCGCTGTTTTTCGAGGACCTCTTGTTGGGAATTCACCAAAATGTGTACCTCAACACGCTTGCGGAGAATGAAGGGCGAAAAAGGTTTTGAAATGTAATCGATAGCGCCAAGCGTCAGCCCTTTAACTTCATCTTCAACTCCGCTCTTTCCGGTCAGAAAGATCACGGGAATTTTCAGCGTATCAGGATTATCTTTCAGTATTTTGATGGCTTCATACCCATCCATATCGGGCATATCAACGTCAAGAAGGATAAGAGCCGGTTTATTACGCTCAAGAAGCTCAAACATCTTTTTTGCAGACGGTACTGTAAAGACATTGTAAAGCGCCATTAAAGCATTTTTACCGATCTTGAGGTTTGCTATGTTATCATCAACGAGCATAATGGTTTTTCTGTCGTCCATATTGACTCCACATTTTTAATAGGTCTTTTTAATTGACTGCTATTATACATTATCCCATAAAATAGTAAAGTAGTTTGCAAAAAATTAAAGCGGCCCATTCCCCATCGCGGCGATTTATGGCATAATTAGGAAACCATGCAAAAAAAACAATTAATCATACTTGGCGCAGGCATCATGCAAGGACCTGCAATCAGAGCCGCAAAAACCTTGGGACTTGAGACCATTGTAGCGGACGCGGATCCGAACGCCCCCTGTGCACAGGATGCGGATCGTTTTGAAAAAATCGACCTTAAAGACAAAGAAAGGATCGAAACCCTTGCGCGCTCATTGCAGGCTCATGGCAGGCTTGCGGGCATTATGACCGCAGGTACGGACTTCTCGGCTACGGCCGCCTGGGTTGCGGAAAAATTGGGACTTCCCGGACTGTCGTACGAGACCGCTCTGAACGCATCGGATAAGGAACGTATGCGGTCATGTTTCAAACGGGACGGCATCCCTTCCCCGGCTTTTATAACCCTGTCCGCTGTACCGGCCGATGGGTGGAAAGCGCCTTTCGGCTTTCCGGTCGTGGTAAAACCTGTTGACAACATGGGAGCGCGGGGCTGCCGCCGCGCGGACACGTTTGAAGACCTGCAAGATGCAGTTCATGACGCCCTCCCCTTCTCCCGTTCAAATAGAGTTATTATAGAAGAATATATGGAAGGCCCTGAATTTTCCGTTGATGCCATCGTGTGTCAGGGAAAAATTACCATAACCGGACTTGCTGATAGGCACATCGTATTCCCGCCCTACTTTATCGAAATGGGCCATACTATGCCCACAAATCTCGACCCGGAAACTACCGGGAATCTGCTCTCCGTGTTCAATGCCGGCATCCGCAGCCTCGGCATCGACAATGGAGCCGCAAAAGGAGACATCAAGATCACGCCCAAAGGTCCCATGATAGGTGAGATAGCCGCGCGGCTTTCAGGCGGCTACATGTCGGGCTGGACATACCCTTACGCATCGGGAGTTGAACTTACCCGCGCTGCCATAGAGGTCGCCATAGGGGAAGACAGCGCGACTATCGCCGCAACGCTCACGCCTTCGCGGAACTGGACATCGGCTGAGCGGGCTTTTATCTCCATACCGGGCGTAGTCCGCTCCGTACTGGGAGATGCCGCCGCAAAAGCGGTTCCATACCTACGGGACATTTTCCTACGTATAAAACCGGGGGATGCGGTACGCTTTCCGGTAAATAACGTAAGTAAAGCCGGTAACGTCATAGCGGCCGCGCCCACTCGCGAAGAAGCCGTTCTTGCCGCGGAAACCGCGGCCCGCATCTTACTCGTGCGGCTGGAAGCGCCCAACGAGGCGACCGCTTCTTTTTTGGAGAGCGGGGACGCAGCAGGCGTTGCTTTTCCGCCGCCTGCCTATGCCATATCTTCTGAAATGGAGAAATTACTCGAAAAGGTGCCATCAGGGATTGAAGAAAGCACGCCTTACCTTTATAATAAAGCGACCTCAAAAAAAAATGCAGGGCAATCTATTTCAATTATAACCTTTCCCGAATTTGAAACATCGGAACTCAGAGACTGGGCGGGGAGAAGTGTACAGGAGAGTTTGGAAGCGATCAGGACGCTTACCGGCTTTTCTCTTCCAGTAAAAAAAGCGGAAGACGTGTTCTTCGATACTGATTTAGGATATGGTTTCTGGAAGGCGCTTATACGCGGAGGTTATCAAGGAGCAGTTTATCTGATAGATTTATTAATGCTTCAGGGTTAATATGGTAAGAAGAATGAATCTTATAACAAAACATCACGCTCTTTTATTGTTTTTTTTTCTTTTCATGTTGCCTATAGCAGCGGTCCATGCTCAGGATAAAACGATTTCTTTGCAAGATGCCCTCAAAGTACTGCCCGAATTCCAATGGGATTCTTTTCTGCAAACCGGAACTTTTTACAGTGCCGGACATTACGCCAGTTTTCATGTAGGACTGAAGGGAGAAACATGTTTTTCGCTGATTGACGGTTATGAGGTCATCAGCGTACCATCGCCCTATATGGAAAACGGGGTAATTCGCTTTCCCGAACGTTTCATTATATCGCTCAAGGATGCCATTGATGCCGAGATCAACCACGATGTGAAACCGTTCAAAGTAGCGGCGATCATCATCGATCCGGGGCATGGCGGCAAAGATCCCGGGGCAACAACCGTACAGACCATCAACGGGAAGAAAATAACCTTGAAGGAAAAAGATATCGTGCTTAAAGTAGCGACCGATCTAAGAGACTGGCTTGTTAAACGCTATCCTGACAAAAAGATACTTATGACGCGTACTACAGACGTTACGCTGGCGTTAGAAGAGCGGGCGTCTTTTGCAAATGGGATAAAAGTCGAAGAGAGCGAAGCCATCATCTTTGTTTCTATTCACTGCAATTCGGAATTAAATGCCAATCTCAAGAAAAACCCGGCGCGCGGTTACGAAATATGGTACCTTCCTCCCAAAGTGCGGAGAGAAATCATTGAAAAAGACAACTTTAATGGTTCTGAGGAAGTCAGAAGCATTCTAAACACACTGAAAGAAGAAGAATTTACCTACGAGAGCAAACTGCTTGCCGCACTCATTATGAAGAGTCTCGATGAATTCATCGCTCCGGTAAGCCCCTCACGCGGAACAAAAGAAGAACAGTGGTACGTAGTAAAAAGAATCAATATGCCATCGGTATTGGTGGAACTCGGCTTTATAAGCAACCCGTCAGATGCGGCGTTGCTGTTCGAGGAAGAATCCCTTAAAAAATATACCGAAGCCCTTTTCAAGGGTATAAGCGGCTTTGTAACGCTTTATGAACAACCGGGAGGCTTTAGTATTATAGAATGAAATCTATTTTTGCCATTCTTTCAGTTATAATTCGCTTTTTTACAAGAGCATGTACACGGCGGCTTTTGTACCTTGTGATTCTTGGTATACTCGCGTTCAAAGGCGCACTCAGCTCCAATGTGATCCGGCGCACTTTTGTCTTTTATGATATGAAGGATTACATACCTCAAGCCGAAGAACACATGTTGCTGCAATCGTATTCTGACGAAACAACGCTCACAAGGTACGTAGAAGACACACTTTTCGGTCCTCGTAATCCAGAATCAGCGCCGCTTTTTCCCAGAGAAACAAAACTACTGTCGCTCTTTTACAGCAACGGTACCGTCTATATCAACCTTTCCGAAACCGCGGCGCTGCCCGTCATCATCGAAAACGTCAGTCTTGTAACGATGGAAGGTGGTATAGAACGAAATTTTGCAACATTCAGGGAGAGTCTGTTAAGAAACTTTCAGTTTATAAAAAAAATAAAATTCTTTATTGAGGGACATTCGATAGATTTTTAATAAATTCGTCAAAAAAGACATTGACAATTTTATTAAATAACGTATAATGAAAGTAAATTTAGTTCTTTAAGATTTTTGCAAAATCAAAGGAGTTATGGATGAAACGGATATTCATTCTTTCGATCATTTCATTGTTGGCAGTAGGGTCTCTTCTTGCAAAAGAAGATGTCTTAATTGACTTTACACAGCTTGTAGCCGAAACTAAGGCTGAGGATAACAATGGCGTAACAGCGCTCAATGCGGCAACTACCATTGATACTTCTAATCATACCGCTAACAACTACACGGACGAGCAGAAGGCTCTTATGAAGACCTCTCTTGCTATCGAAAATTGGTTGGTAAAGATTTCAAACTCTTCTGCAACCATTCAAACCCAGAGTGTGAGTAAGAGCAGAGAATCAGCTTCTACGGCATACGGAACGGTATTGGGCATTCGCGCCCGGTTCCCGAATGCATCTTGGAATGCGGTTGCAACCATTAAACCGCCATTTGAAATTCCCGCTTATGAACCTGCCGATGAGGGAAGTGAAGCCGCTTCCAAATTTGAAGGCGGATTCGGTGTCATCAAGAATGTGGGAACCATCAAATCCGTAGCGGTTAATGCATACGGTCTTAACTATCCCTACGCGCTCTATCTCATTCTTATTGACGGCAATGGAAAAGAGATTCCGATTAACCTCGGTTCGCTCAAATTTCAGGGCTGGGGTGAGCTTCGCTGGGATAATCCCCGCTATGCTCAAGATGTACGGGATCGCCAGCTTAATATCACGCCTATATATCCCCAAGAGTCAAGTTTAATCAAATTTGGCGAATTCCGCATTATTAAAAGTGGAGAACAGCCCGGCGGTGATTTCGTCACCTATTTCAAAGATGTTAAAGTCATCTACGATCAGGCTGTTCTTGAAGAAGAACGCGATATTGATGATGAGTCTGTCTGGCAGATTCAGACCGATCGCGAGAATGAGAAGAATAAGGCGGAGCAAGCTAGACAGTCTAATAGTCTCTTCCTTCAGGCTGTGGACAAGAAAAGGCAAGCTGCTGAATCTTTCCAGGATCAACAAGCATCAGATGCCGAGAGTGAAGAATAAGCGTACTGTCTAACCGGTAGATGAAAAAGGGCTGTCTAAATGAGGCAGCCCTTTTTTTAGTCTGAAAATTAACATGGAACTACCTGATAAAAAAAATCTGCAAAATACTTATATTCGTTATGCGGATATACGACTAGCAACAGCAAAAGGTGTTGAAGAGTATCTGGAGGATGCCCTCTCGATTCTTTCTCCCCACCCTACCGTCAAGGGAAGGATCAAGGATTTTGACAGTTATTACAAAAAATACATTAAACTGCTGAAACAAAGCTCTGAACGTACGGAAACGTCGCTTATAACCGATATTATAGGTATTCGAGTGGTGTGTCCTTTTATTGCGAATCTTATTGAAGTGCAGCACATTATCGACGAGTATTTCACCGTTATTGACACCGAAAGAAAAGGTTCAAACTACTCTTATAAGGAATTCGGTTATGAGTCCATACATCTCTTGGTAAATATACCGGAAGTTATTGTCGAAAAACATGGTTATTCAGGCTGCAAGGTTGCCGAAATCCAGATACGTACCATTTTGCAGGACGCATGGGCTGAGGTTGAACATGAACTCGTATACAAAGCGGAATTTACTCCTTTTGATATGACCATGAAACGAAAGCTCGCAGCAATCAACGCAAGTCTCTCTCTTGCGGATACTATATTTCAGGAAATCAGAAACTACCAACAGCAACTTCATGCAGAATCCGGTAAACGCCGAGAAGACTTTTTCAACAAACTAGAAGAAAATGTCGATACCATCCTCTTTAGCGATGATGAGCTTGCATCAGAGACAAAGGCGTATACCATATGGGAGCAAAACAAAACTAATGCGACCATAGACGAGCTTTTACTGAATGCGCTTTATGCGCATAACCGCAAGGACTTTGCTATGGCAATCAAGCAATACACCCAAATACTGTCCATGAACCCTAAAGACGACATTATTTCTATCATTTACAATCACCGAGGTATGGCAAATTTTGCACAATCCTGTTATGACGATGCTGTTATCGACTTTAACAAGGCGCTTGAATATGACGGCAAGGCGTACAAAGCCGCATATTATCGAGGTCTCGTAAGACTAGTTCAGCGTAAATGGGAAGAAGCTGTCGATGATTTCACGCTTTCACTCAACATCAACCCCTATCAGCCATTCTGCTTTTATCGCAGGGGACACGCCAGCTATCACAACGGTGATAAGATTCAGGCGCTTTCCGACTGTGAAGCGGCTCTTCACCTGCTGCCAGATTTTGAAGATGCTTTGAAATTCAAAAAATTTATCTTACATAAAATGAATCTAATATGAGATCTAATGATCGGGGAACGAGCTTTTTAACGCATATACACAGGCACGCGCCTTTTTATCCGCTTCCCAAACCGCCTCCAAAGTAACGACTCCCGTCCAGTCTTGTTGTAAAACAGCTTCTACGATACGCGCAATATCAAGGAAGCAGATTTTCTCTTCTAAAAACAGAGACACCGCTTCCTCATTTGCCGCGTTGTAGGCTACCGGGTACAGAGAGCCGGCTTTTGCCGCATGGTACGCAAGGGGGAGAAGGGGAAATTTCTTTTCATCAGGCGCTTCAAACTCCAGCGTAAGGGAGGTAAAATCTAAAGTATCAAAAGAAACCTCGCCTTTATCGGGGAAAAACAAGGCGTCCTGAATGGGATGTCGCATATCAGGCTTTGATAACTGGGCGTACACGCTACCGTCTAAAAAACGTACCATGGAGTGAACGATACTTTGAGGGTGTAGCACGACTTTCACCCTATCGGGCGGCACATTGAACAGTTTCACAGCTTCGATTACCTCAAGCCCTTTGTTTGCCATACTAGCGGAGTCAATGGTGATCTTCGCGCCCATGTTCCATGTAGGGTGAGCGAGCGCATCTCGAGGCTTTACCCATGCAAACCGTTCAGCCGGCAAGGTGCGAAACGGTCCTCCCGATGCAGTGAGTATGATCGAATCGAGATTTTCCTTGCCGTGAGCGCGTAAAAGCTGAAAAATAGCGGAATGTTCGGAATCAACAGGTATGATGCAGACATTTTTTTCGCGAGCTTTCATGAATACGATCTCACCTGCCATAACGATGGTTTCTTTATTGGCAAGCGCCAGATTCATACCGGCATCGAGCACAGCCAATGAAGGTTCCAGTCCGGCCGCTCCGGAGATGCCGTTTACGGCAATATCCACGCCGGAGTGAGCGCACTCTTCTATTGCCCACAATAGCCCTTCACGCCCTATCCGGTGAATCTCCGCCGGTACATTTTGGGATTTCCCGGTAAGTACAAGACAGGCGTTTGGATATTCTTTCCCGAGACGGACAAGGGATTCTATAGCCGTATGGGCGGAAAAAAGAACCGGCTCGAAACAACCGGGATTTTTGCGAATGACGTCAAGGGTACTGTTCCCAATGGAACCTGTCGCTCCAAGGAGCGCTATTTTTTTCATAATATTACTAACGTACTACAGCACTAACGGTTCTCTTCTTTAATTGGTAAAGAAGAACCAGTACACAACATAAAATACCGGGGCGGCAAGCGCAATTGAATCAATAGAATCAAGTACGCCTCCGCGTCCCGGAATAATGAACCCTGAATCTTTCGTATTCGCGCTTCGCTTCATAACCGATTCTGTTAGGTCCCCCAAAGAACCGGTCATACCGGTAACAAAACCGATAAAAATACCAGAAACTATTGTCGGAATTGCCGGATAATGTCTGGATTCCAGAATTTCTGGGAAAAACACAGCCGCACATAGACCGATCAGCATTGAAGCGGTAAGCCCTCCCACATAGCCCGCTATGCTCTTATTGGGACTTGCAGGAATAATACCACGATTATTCTTACCGAAAAGTACACCGCACGCCCACGCCGCCGAATCGTTGCTGATAACCATAAAGAGGAAAACAAGGATAACAAAAGCGGCGTTCTCCCAGCGCGTCATATGGATGATCCATGACATAAAAAATCCGGGATAAAGAAGCGCCGCAAAACCCGCGCCCATATATTCAAGGGCATGCTTGAGCTTTTCTCCTTTACAGAAAACTCTGGAAATGACAATCCAAATCGCGGCGAGTATCATAACACCGGATAAGAAATCTTCATTTATGTGAAAACTAGAAAACAACGTCATCGCGCCCGGAATCAACGCTCCCAATGCAGCAGTTTCAACATAGGAAATAGCCATGCCTTTTTTCTTAAAAAGACCGCCTAATTCAGCGGCGCCTATGGAACAAAGTATAATAATCACTATGTTCATAGTAAGGTGATTTTTATAAGGCAAAAGAACAACGATTACCACCAGAGGAACCGCCATGCAAAACATCAGGAGCCGCTCTACCGTTTTATTCATGATGATATTCTCGATCGGATACAGCATATGCACCGCCGTATCTGCGTTCTCGCTTTTGAAAATTTTCAATGGCTTCCGCAAGGTCCGCGTCGCTCCAATCGGGCCACAGTTTCTTGGAAATGTAATATTCCGAATACGCCGATTCCCATAAAAGGAAATTGCTTGTCCGGAGCTCACCCGCGGTTCTTATGATGAGATCCGGATCGGGAATATCCGGGTTGTCCAAATGGCCTGCGATGACGGTTTCGTTGATTTCAATTTCTTTTTCTTTAGCGGATGTACCGGCAAGCGCTCTGTTCACGGCGCGGACAATCTCATCCCTGCCGCCATAATTCAAGGCAAGGATCACTTGCATACCGGTAAACGATTCGGTATCTCTACACACATCGGCGATATCTTTCGCAATATCAGGCGGAAGCCTCGAAAGATCGCCGGCGTGCCGCACCCGAATATGATTTTCACGACAAAAATTAAAATCGCTTTTTAGATACTGCCGTACTAGTCCCATAATAAAACCGATTTCATCCGCCGTACGTTTCCAGTTTTCGGTAGAAAATACGTAAAGCGTCAGGAAGCCGATCTTCATATCACTTGCGGCTTTAACGATTTGCTTTGCGACTTTAAGTCCTTCACGGTGTCCCTGCGTACGCGCAAGCCCCCTTGCTTGCGCCCACCTGCCGTTTCCATCCATTATGATGCCGATATGTAAACCCATTACACTTCCATTATTTCTTTTTCTTTTGTCGCAAGGATCTTATCAATATCTTTGATGTAGTTACCGGTCAATGTTTGCAACTCAGTAGCATATTTTTTCTCTTCATCTTCCGTGATGGTAGAGGCTTTGAGCTGTTTCTTGAGTTCGTCATTGCCGTCCCGTCTGATGTTGCGTATCGCAACACGGGATTGCTCTGCCTGCGCTTTCGCAACCTTGACAAGTTCCTTTCTCCGTTCTTCGGTAAGGGGTGGAATGGCGATACGGATAATCTTACCGTCATTGCTGGGATTCAACGATAATTCGGATGTACGGATAGCCTTCTCAATCTCACCGATAAGCGCCTTATCCCACGGCGTTATGACCACAACCCGCGCTTCCGGTACCGCGATATTAGCCACTTGATTGATAGCCTGTTTATCACCATAAGCATCGATCCGTATTTTGTCGAATAAGGCTGTAGAAGCCCGTCCCGTCCGAATGGCGGCAAACCCGTCTTTGAGAGATGCGGCGGTCTTTTTCATTTTATCTTCCGCCGCGGTTAATGCTGAATTCATAGACACCTCTTTTTAAGTGAAGCAAGGATAGAAGAACGGAGATTGCGGCTTGAAAAGTAATCGCTTCAAATGTCCGCTCCCCTACCCGCCTTTCTATTCTTGACCTACTTTGAAATACACGTATTCCGCTATACCGACTTTTGCGCCGGACTGTTTACCAAAGTTATCAAGCGCTTGAGCTACCGTGAGCTTTTCGTCTTTGATGTAGCCCTGATCCAGCATACAGATGGATTTTAAGTACTTGTTAAGTTTACCCTTTAGGATGCCCTGCTTCTGTTGATCGCTTTTACACTGAAAGTTCTCATCGGCATCCATCTGTTTACGGAAGATTTCTTCCTTCTCTTTAACAAACGCCGGATCGAGTTTTGCCTGATCAAGTACCATGGGCGTAAACGCCGCAATGTGCATGGCAAGGCTGTAGGCAAAGTCTTCCGCATCGGCGCGCTCGAAGACTGCGCTCTTGTCGGCAGCGAGTTTCAGTACAATACCGATATTGCCATCCCCATGAATATACCGTGTAAGATACTCATTATCCGCAGCCGTCACCCGTTTCAGGCGTTTAAGGCTCATATTTTCACGTATTTTAGTGGCAAGACCTGTGATCATAGCACCCAATTCCTCATTGGGAGCGTCTATATCCTCCTCAAGCGCCTTATCTGCGATAACGCCGCCAAGCTCAACAAATTCGGGATTACGGGCGACAAAGTCGGTTTCAGAGGCAAGTTCCACGAGAACCGCCTTTTTATCCTTTATTCTTATAAAAATCTTACCTTCATTGGTTGCGCGCTCGGCGCGTTTCTCAATCGCCGCAAGCCCTTTCTCTTTAAGGAGTTTCTCTGCTGCGGAGAAATCACCGTTTGTCTCTTCCAAAGCTCTCTTACACTCCATTGGTCCGGCTCCGGTTTTCTCCCGAAGCTTCTTAACTTCTGATGCGCTTATTGCCATTTAATTATCTCCTTTATATATTTTGTCTACATCAACAGGAAGCTCGTCATCGTCATCATCTCCGCTGTCATTGGTTTTCAACGGCGTGGAATTCGATTTATAGGCGTCAATATCAACTTCGATATCCTCTTCCTTGAGGGAGGCGTCAGTCAAAATACCTTCCATACTTCCCTCATCGGCGCCTTCCAATATGCGTAAGCCTACTTCGGTATCGGTCTCTATTACCGCGTTCGCTATGATCTGGGTGAACAGCATAATGGCGCGGATCGCATCGTCATTGCCGGGAATGGGGTAATCAATGCCTTCAGGATTACAGTTCGTATCAACCACTGCGGCAATGGGAATACCCATACGCCGCGCTTCGGCAACCGCAATAGCTTCTTTCTTAGTATCAACGATAAAAAGGATACCGGGCAGATCCTTCATTTCTTTGATGCCGCCTAGATTTTTCTGAAGTTTCTCACGTTCTTTGCTTAGAGCCGCGATTTCTTTCTTGGTAAGATTCTCAAAGGTACCGTCAAATTCCATCTTTTCGAGTTTTTTAAGACGGCGCAATGATTCTTTAATGGTAACAAAGTTGGTAAGCATACCGCCTAGCCACCGGTTATTCACGTAGAACATGCCGCAACGCTCGGCTTCTTTTTGGATTGCCTGTTCAGCCTGTTTCTTGGTACCAACAAACAACACCGTTTTGTTTGACTTGATGGTTCTCCTGACCGCTTCATAGGCGTCTTTGATCGCTTGAATAGTCTTCTGCAGATCAATAATGTGAATCCCATTCCGCTCAGCGAAGATATACTTCTTCATGCGCGGATCCCAACGCTTTACTTGATGACCGAAGTGTACCCCGGATTCAAGCAAACTTTTCATTGTAACTACTGCCACAAAATCCTCCTAACACGTTTTACAAAGGAACGTTATCTCGCGTTCTTTTCGTGTTCCTTCCCTTTATCTCACCTTACGGTGGAAATTATACGGAAACATCCGCAACCAATTTCAAAATATATCCGCCGGACAGGTCCTTTGGACGCGACCGAAAGACGAACAAGTTTGGAATCAGTTTATATATTATACCATCTTACTAGCAAAAAAGCAAGAGGAGCATCATGCCAATATCATGGAGAGGCTTGTTCGGTTCCGGGGCGCGTTCACGCTACGCAAAGCTATACGCAGGCGCCGCATCTGGAACGTCTCCCCCGGACAGTCTGAAGGCAGCCGTGCCCCTATCCCTCCGCGCCTTCGTGTTCCGTCCTCCGAGGCTCTTTCCGGTCGCCTGTGCGCCGTTTTCAGATCCATGAGCCTCACGATGCGTTTCGGCCATCGTTGAATCAAGTCGGCATACTTTGGATTCACACGCCATACTTGAAAGATCAATGGAATATAGTATACTACCTTCATGAGCGATTGCATTTTTTGTAAGATCATAAACGGTGAAATTCCGTCAAAGAAAATCTATGAGGACGATGAAATATTTGCATTTCACGACATAATCCCCCAATCACCGGTTCACTTCCTTTTGATTCCTAAGCGCCATATCGGAAATATCATGGAAACGGAAATTAATGATGCGCCTCTGCTCGGAAAACTCCTGTACAAGGCACAAGAGCTGGCAGTAGCCTTGGGATGCGGGGAAAACGGCGCCCGTTTTGTCATCAACTGCAAGGAGGATGGCGGACAAACGGTGGATCACCTGCATCTCCATGTACTTGGCGGACGCTATCTCGACTGGCCTCCGGGATGATTTTTCAAAAAACCCCGGCCGCGCTATTCAACAAGAGACCCTAGTCTTGCTTGTTGTGTATCCGATCTGTTTGAGAGCGTGAGATGGGATTTGGACGGGAATGGCGACATGCGGACGGCCGTATGGTGAAAGCGCCCCGGCGCGGGTCGGTATCGCCCATTCGGAAGGGATGAACCGGTTTCGGAAGTTGGCGGTGCGGTATGAGAAGGCGGAGCAGAACTATCCGGCGCGGGCGGATTTGCCCGCGCTATTATTATCAGATGAAATCCGATCCCCGCCCATCCTAGGGAAGCGCCGGTTTATTCATAAAGGGGGCGCTATTTCCATGCCGTTACCGGCATACGGCCGATTGTCTGTCGCGCCCCCCTGTCTCCAGCCCCGCACGCGGGGCTTCCGCCACCCCCCAATCTGCGGCATGAATGTCGGCGGCATCATGTAATCAGCGTTGTCCTCGCAGCCTGTTGTATTATTTATGGGCCGGCGTCGTAGCGCTATGCACTACTTATGCGGTTTGTTCGGAGGACGGGGAAGCCGGTCATGTATGCGATGCGCTTATGACGGCCTGCAAGAACCGCAAGCCGGGGAGGGGTCTGCACTTTCATACAGACCGGTGAGTACCGTATTGCAGGAAAGAAAACTTTTCTGAAGACTTATGGGAAAGCGAACCGGAATAAGGATCACGGGCGTATTGAAGCTGTGAAAAGCAAAATACGAACACCCCCAGGTTTTTTGACTTGGAACAGCAGTTTGCATCCCGGCGGTATACGACGTTTGGGCGGCACCATAAAGAAACCTGTAGGGTTTTGTGCCGCCAAAATGTGGGTGAACAAGTCGTGGGAAGGAGCAGCGGTAACGAAGTTGCCGAAGCGGCTGACCTAGGCGCAGTGAACTCCGGAGCGTATACCGACCTCTTATGCGAAGTGCGATTTGCTTTAACATTACTCTTCTAATGGATTTGGCTCTCTAAATACGTTGTTCTGCCTAAGATTATGAAGAACATATCTTTCTTTCGTTTGGGTCATTTCAGAATCAAAACTTTGAATATCATTTTTATTATTGAAGAGATACGAACAATACGGACAAAGAGTTATGGTCCTTTTTTGCGATGAACCTCTTATTATTTTTACTATGGTAGATTCAAGATATTTTTCAAATTTAAAAACTTTTAAGGGAATTATTATATCATTTATGTTTATCATTTGAATAAATTTATTTTTGTTTTTTATTGTATCAATTTCTTTAATTAAATTATCTCTTTGAAAAACAGTTTCTCTAACTTCATTGTCTAACCTTGTTTGTGTTGGCTCTTCTATAAATAAATCCAATAAATATTTTAAAGTACTATCAAGACTAATTTGTGGTTGATATTTATTAAAATATGAAATAAGTATTTCAATATTTGAATCAATTCTGAGAAATGGAATCAAATTATTAATAATGGCATTTAATTTAATAGCTAAAATATTTTCATTAATTGTCATGACTTTTTCAAAATTTTCTTTTGTAAAACCATGTTTTATTGTAAATTGTTTTTTTGTATCTTCTATTAACGTATTAAGTTCAAATATTTCTTTTTCAAAACTACTAATTATGGGGATAAATATCTCATTTATTTCACTTTCACTACGATGGCAAAAAGAACATGTCATTATCGTTCATCCGTATTCTAAATTTTATAATATTTATAATAATTAAGAAACAGTGTCAAGTCGCATTTCGCACAACAGACCTGTAAACCACGAGTCATGTTCTGTAACTCGGTTCGTTGCAGAATATGGCTCGTGGTTTACCCTACTCTTTAACGCCGCCCATTGCCACGCCGGAGATAATAAACCGGGACATGAACAAATAGAAGATAACAATCGGAACAATCGACACCGCGATACCGAGGTAAATGCCGCCGTATTCGGTACGGTAAATATCACCGCGAAGGGCCTGCACCAGCATCGGCAAGGTGTACTTTTTCTGGGTTGAAATGAGCACAAAGGGCGTGAAGAAGTTGTTCCAGCTTGCGACAAAGGCGAAAATCGCCTGGGCGGCAATCGCCGGGCTCAATATCGGGAGAACCACCGAGTTATACGTGCGAAATTCCCCCGCGCCGTCGATGCGCGCCGCCTCGATCAATTCTTTGGCAAGCACCGCCTGCATATATTGCCGCATGAAAAGCACCGTGCCCGCCGCCGCGATGCTCGGTATGATGAGCGGAACGTAGTTGTCCAAGAGGTGCAGGCGGGACATGAACTGATAGAACCCGATGAACGAGAGCGAAGCCGGCAGCATCATGATGACCAGAATAACGGCCCACAGCGCGGCGCGGCCTTTGAAGCGGTACACATGCACGCCGTAAGCGGTCATCGACGAAAAGTAAACGCACAACACCGTGGAACAAACCGCGATAAAGGCGCTGTTGAAAAAGCCCTGCCAAATCTGGAAACCCCGTCCGGTAAGCACCTTCCAGTTATAGAACATGTTGGTTCCAGGCAGGAGCGAAATCCCCTGATTGATCTGTTCCGTGCTCCGCGTCGCGTTCACCAGCAAGAGATAGATGGGCACAATCGAAAGCAGCACGAAAAATACCATTAAAAGAGAAATACCCGTCCGCTGTAGGCGCAGCGAAAGTTTATACGACGATTTTTTCATGAACGGCCTCCTCCTTTCTTCTTAAGATCCGACCGGTCCTGCATAAAGAAGAAGATTAACAGCGCCAGTATCAGGGTAATGAGAAACACGCCGATAGAGATCGCGGCGGCGTAGGAATAGTCGTTTACCCCCTGAAAGGCCAGATTGTACAGATATACCGTGGTCGTCCTGATCTTGAAGTCGGGAGCGCCCCGCATATCCGTGAGCAGGAAAGGAACCTCCAGCATCTGCATACCGCCGATCATGGAGGTTACCAGGGTGTACAACATGATGGGGCGGAGCAGGGGCAGGGTGATTCTCCAAGTAATCTGCCGTGAACTTGCGCCGTCGATAACCGCCGCCTCGTTCAACGACACGGGGATACTCGTGATACCCGCCATGAGGAGGATCACGGTTTGGCCGTACCACATCCACCACTGGATAAACGAGACGATACCCCGGGAAACCGGCACCGAGCGGAAGAAGTTAAACGCCTCCTGAACGGGCTGCCCGTCGCGGATGACCTCGGCATAGATGCCGAGGCTCTGTAAAAACTG
>JAITAN010000106.1 GCA_031284105.1 Treponema sp.
TATATAGTGAAGAGGATATTCGGATACCGGAAAGCGGTATACTGCGGGATAGCGAAGAACACGGGGCGGCTGTATATGTTGTTTACGGGGGCGAATCTGTTGAAATGGTCGTGGACTACGAGGCCTGTGAAACGGGCGGCGGCGGCGTGACAGGGGGAATCCGTCCTTTTTCCCTGTAAGGGGGAGAAAGGGAGGAGCGGGAGGGTAAAAAGCCCTGTTAAAGGGGGTAAAAAGGCCGGTTATAGGGGCGTATATCATTTTTTGTCCGATAAACCACCCCCAAAACCGTTCCCCGCAATTAATCAGTGCTTCCCGAGGTTTTCTTACAAGCCACGCATAATACCCGCTTCGACTTGCTCCCAATTTCCTCGCCATCTTCGTAACGGGGTACCGTCCTTGATACTGCCGCATGAACAGGTACGCCGCTACCGGGGATTCCCTACCGTGAAGATGGCTATCGCTTTTTTTAGGATTTCATTCGTCTCCCTCAGGTCGGCATTTTCTTTCCGCATCCGAGCCGTCTCTTCATCCCGCGCGTTTCCTCTACCGGTGAAAGCTTTCATATGTCCCGTTTCACTCCGCTCCATCTCCCGCATCCATCGTGCAAGCATATCCCGATTTATGCCAAGGTCTTGGGCAAGCCCGCTTCCGGTTTGTGTTCCGGGCCGGTTCCACGGCACGTTCCTTAAACGCTTTCGTAAAAACGCTTCTTTCTCCCATGATACTTCCTTCTTTGATCATAGGCTTACCTTCCTGTCCTTTCAAGCGAGGGAAGTTCAGCGTTAAGCAAGATGCGATTTCTATGTTGACATTTTCTCGTTGTTTAGGCGGTAATGGCACTATCTGTAGATATTACTTCTCGGTTAATTCCATACTTATTTTCCGTCTTTACCTCACATTCCTTACATTCCTTTAGTGCGAACATACGCTAGAAAACAAAAGAATAACGGTGGTAGTGAAATATGGGATGCTGAAATTTTTATAAGTGATCATGAAGCCTGTAATAACTTGGGGATACAAGATACTTTTTTTTAAATACCTTTGAGAAGTATGACAGATCCATATAACCGACCTGCTCGGAAATATCCGTAATTTGGGCATTGGATCGGCTTAAATATTCCCGCGCTTTTTCCATACGGATATCCTCAAGATATTGAACAAAGGTGATGCCGGTTTTTTCTTTAAAACGCCTGCTAAGATAGGAAGGGGACACGTAAAACTTATCCGCAAGCGTGTTCAACGTTATATTTTGTTTGTAATTTTTCTTTAAATAATCGCATATTGATGTTATAATGCCTTGACCGTTCTTTCCTTCAGCGGTTTTTTGAGTGAGTTCAGTCGTCATTCCACAAAGCTGGACGCGAAGATATTCTAGAGAAGGATAGCGGCAGAGCGCAAAAGGAGATAATTCGGCATTAAGATGATCAGGAATAGGTATATGGTAAAAAACGTGTTTGTTTATAATAAGTAAGATAATTTCACGGTAAAGCAAACTCAAACCCGATATTGAAGTCAAATTGCCGGCTGTACGATAAAGATAGTCATTTATTATTTTTCTACAGGTCGCGTCTTCTCCATTTTCCAGCGCATAGTCCAATAAGCCTAAATCAACGGAATCTTTTAATGGGCTTGAAATACACTCATAAAAACCACGCCGGATAAATCGCTTGTTTATTGTTTGTTCCATCCTTTCGATAAGATCGGCAAGCGATTCGGAATACGGAAGGGTATACACGACGGATAAACCGGTTTCTTGTATAAGAGTTATAAAGTCGTGCGATATCGACTTGATGGCGGGTAATCCATCTGAATGCGACAAAGAAAGATACAGAAGAAAATTTTTTACAATTTGAAAATTGAGGGCAATACAATCGCCTCCAGTTTTCTCCATAAAAATAGACCGTATATGCTCATTATTTTGAGACAAAATTGAATATGAAGGAGCATAAATACCGGCAAGAATGCCGCCGGATAGGGGTTTTGATGCCCCTGCGGTATATTCTTCATAGCTCACCATACCGTGATTTTTTCTATTATTATTTATATTTTCTTTCTCTTTTGAGACCTCCTCTGAAATCATGACGAGAACCTTGTTGAATTCTTCTGTGTAGATAGGTTTTTTCAAATAATCGAACACACCAGATTGAATCGCCTCACGGAGGTGGGCGTAATCATCGTAACCGGTGATGATTACAAATTTAGTTCTACAGAGTCTGTCCTCTTGTTTTATTTTTCGTATCAGGTTAAGCCCGTCCATACCGGGCATATTGATGTCGATAAAAAAAACATCCGGCTTCGAAGCCCAGTAGAGGGCTATGGCTTTCTCCGCATTGTCCGCGCAGCCCAATATCCTCACCGGAACGCCGCATATGCGGAGTCTCGCGATGATGCTTTTCTGTATCGCGGATTCATCATCGGCGATACAGATATCAAGAGGGGAGGTATGCGACATATTGCCTTGTTTTCCTCATATTAAGATATAATAAACCATGGTTAGAAAAAAGCAATAAAATATTTCGCAATTATCCTATACCTGATACTCCTTTTTGCCCTCGCCTATTATGCCCTAAACTTGACCCATAAAATCGAATAACTCGCGGTAGTCTAAAAGCGCATAACGTTTTTGAAGCCCTGCCCAAATGGTTTTGACTTCCGGCGGTCCATCGCGGGGAGCCCGTTTTGGTCCCCCCGGCCGGCCCTCATACTCTACCGCCCGTTTAATCGTATACGGCCGATCAGGAACTTTTTTCCTCCGCAGGGAAACTTTTTTCCTCCGCAGGGAAACTTTTTTCCTCCGCGGGAAAACTTTTTTCCTCCGCGGGAAAAGTTTTTTCCTCAAGAGGGAAAGTTTTTTCCTCCGCGGGAAAAGTTTTTTCCTCAAGAGGGAAAGTTTTTTCCTCCGCAGGAAAATCTTTTTCCTCAAGAGGAAAATCTTTTTCCTCAAGAGGGAAACTTTTGATATGGTTTTATTGCTTGTACAGCCAATTAACGCCATGTCCAAAACCAATGTAACGATCAGTTTCCGTAAAAAATGATAATCCATTCTAACTTCCTCCCAATGCGGCGGTTTGCAAAATGCGGCGCGGGAGCGTAGGCGCGGCACAGCCGCAGGCTGTCTCAAGGTTTCGGTATTGGTATCACAGCCATAGGCTGTTTCAAAGTTTCGGTATTGGTATCACAGGCGGATGTACGGCTTTTGCCTGCAAGCAGCCGCTGGCTGTTTGAGATGCGGGAGTCTTTGCCGAGAGATGCGGGAGTCTCTGCCGGGAGATGCGGGAGTTTCTTTGAGAACGAGCGGTGAGTTTTCCCTTGTTCCTTCAAGAAACCGTATTCATACGCCTTTGACCGCATCTTCTTCGTCAAAATCCCCAATTCTTCCGGTGATGTCCTAACATTATTGGATTAAACACATATCCCCCTCAAAGCAGCCGTTTATTATCAGGGCGGCAACGATCTTATGCCTCCGTTCTGTTTTTGAAAAACGAATTCCTTTCCTCACCAACAGGGCGCTCCTCGCCCTCACAGACGACGCTACTTGCCCGCTTCGATTTCAGCGTCGCTTTTCCTGATGTACTCAGGACCGGATAGCGGCGTATGTTCAATGTGGTGAGGGGCCAGCGTGAGCAGTTCCTTTGCATAGCCTTTACGGTAATTTTCCGTGCAGCACGTATCAAGATGCAGCGTTTCCGCCGGCACGCGGCGAACCAGTTCTTCATAGAGGAGCGCCGCATCGGCGCCGGTAAGCAAAACTTGGTTCTCATGCGCTGTATGCGCGGCGGCGTACGTGCGTGCGCCGAATTCGGCGATACATTTCGCAATATGCTCAACGCCCGCGTCCATATCGTGCGAAATCCGCCTGCCTTTTTCAAAAAACGCCGTAAAATACGCGCGCTTCTTTGCGTCAACGGCGGGCACGACATAGCCGTTCCAATCTCTGCGGAAGTATGCCATGCAATCCAGCGTTCCTACCGCGGCCAAAGTAATGCCGAAAGGCAGGCAAAGCCCTTTCGCAATCGAATACCCTATCCGCAAGCCCGTGAAAGATCCCGGTCCTTTCATACACGCGACCATATCCAAGTCCTTGCTTTGTATGCCCGCCGTGGAAAGGAGCGTGTCGATACCGGCCATGATGATCTCCGAATGCCTGTTGCCGGCGTCGGCTTCAAAATACCAGGTATTTTTCCCATCGGAAAGCGCGATTGACAAAACCGGCGTCGCCGTATCCAGAGCAAGTATGTTCATGGCGTACTTATTCGCAGGTTCCGCGGCATCCGCTGATTCTGCGGTTTCCATTTTCCAGCGTTTCAATGGCAATGAAGATCGCATCTTTCGGGATAGAAGCGGGAACTCGCTCGCTCCACTCAATAACGGTAACGCCGCGGCCATAAAGGAATTCCTCCGCGCCTAGCGCGGCAAAATCCTCGTCATCATGGAGCCGGTACGCGTCTATGTGGTACAGGGACAGCTTTTCGCCCTGTTCCCGGTTCCCTTCGTATTCGTTTATGATGGTGTACGTAGGACTTGTAACTATATCGGCGACGCCTAGCCCCGCGGCAATGCCTTTTGTGAAATAGGTTTTACCCGCTCCCAAACCGCCGCGCAAAGCCACAACGCTCCCCGCGTACAACAAGCGGGACAGAGCGCGTCCATAATCTTGGGTTTTTTCTTCTGAAGAGGAGATAACGTCAAAGGGGAGGGAGATTTCCATTGGAATCAAGCTTATCGATATATTTCTTTAATTCCCTGATGATGGGTATCAGCGGATAATCGACCGGTTCTGCAATAGTAATCAAGATTTCCTTTTGACCGGTCGGCTTTATTTCGATAGAAAAATCAATTTTCCGTTCAGCGGGCTTATTGAGCAGTTCCATGACGGCTATACCTGAATAATACATCCGGTAATAAATTGGAACGTCTTTTCTAATAATATCTTTTATTTCAAGTATCTGCATGTTTACTCCTTGATAATTTTAAGAAATCACCGGTTTATTTTACAACTTTTTCATTTATCAATTTGCGGAACTTTTAGAAACTTTATGCGCAGCATTATATACATTGCATCCCTGCCGATTCGTAATACTTGTACAAGATGACAATCCTATTATCGGAATAAGGTAAAAGTATCTTTAATGTATTACCTGTACTCATCATAACCGGCATTTGCATGGCAGCGGCTCACGAGAAGGCGTTTACTATGCCGCAAGAGACGCCGTAGCGGAATTTTATCGGCAATTAAAGTTTCACAGCGGGCGGTTAAAGCTTTCGGGATAGCTGAAGTGGTGATTTTGCCGTAGCCGCAGACACGGCAGCATTCTCATGAACCGCCGCATTCCGAGAACACGGGATATACACGGTAAGAAGTAACGCCCGAAGTTTGCTTTCAATGTTAGGCTTTCTTTGAAACAGCATCTTTCAATGTTGAGTATAGAGACATAAGACGCGGCGCCATTTCATATTCCGCCAAATCTCCGGTTAGCACCGTATCCTTCGCTTCATACGCCTCCATGAGCTCGTTAAGCACATTGCCGAAATCCTCAATAAAGCGATTCAGAGGAGCGGAAGCTATGGTAATAGCGTCAATCTCAAAACCGTGATGTTTTAATAAAGACAAAAGCCTGAACAATTTTTCCGTGATATGGGAAAAAAGCTGAACCGTTTCCAAAGCCCGCTTATCTTTACCGGTCTGTAGGTCAAGGGGCAGATCTTCCAGCCGTGAAACGATTTCCGATACCAGCGCAGTACAGTTGAGAATTTCTTGCTTCGGCAACTCCAATTCTCTCATCCGCTCCTCCAGCAATTTTAAGGTATCGGCTGGGGAAAGCCCTTCGCCGGACAAACTCAAGGCAACGGATTTTGCAATATCCTGTATCTGCTCTTTGAGAAAAGCCGCAGCAGGACCGGATTCAAAGGCGATTCTTATTGTTTTCTTTTCTTCAAACGAGGCGTCTTCCGATGCTTTTAATGCGGATTTTGCAGACATGAGCGCCTCGCGCGCAAAGTTAAGCCATGAGGAAATACGGATATCAATAGATTGCAGGGCGCGTAACTCCCGTTCAAATACCGTGGGAATGGCTTCAACCTGAACAGGTTCGGTATCTATGATGATACCGCTAATATGGCTGCCCGTTCCCTCAAGCCAGTTCTCTATACCTATAAGCAAATCGCCTATGGTTTTTTCATTTTCAAGGGTAATACCGGCATCTTGTCCATTGATGAGTATTTCCATACTAATTCCCGTTACTGTTTTGCCTGCTGAAATTTTCCAGAGAGTTTGACATCTGCTCCATACGGTTGTAGGCGCTTTCCATTTGGCTGTACTGTACCCGCAGCGCCGCTTCTTTTTCCGCAAGCTGTTTATCTAAAGCCGCTATACGCTGCTCATCCGCCTTGATGCGGGAATCAATGGTCGCGGTTCTTATGGAAATAAGCCCGCCGGTCTCCACATAAGGCCTGGTAAGACTTTCGATTGCGTATGCTATGCCGCTGTCAACGATAAGGTCGCCGTTGGTATCAAAACCGAAAAGCTGCTGCAATTCGGTGAGGCTCATTTCCAAAGCTTCGTCAAGCTTTTTTTCGTCAATTTCAAGATACCCCCGCAGGCGGGAAGCGTCGTAGCTGCCGCCGCCCATACGCATATCGGTACCGATACCGTATTTGGCAAGCATTGTGGTTCCGGCTGCGATGGGGTAGGGCGCCGTTACAGTGTTTTGTATGGCGTTCTTGTATTGAGTCAGGGTAGAATCCTTGGAAAATGTCCCCATACGATCACTCATTGCCTTTTGTTCCTCTTGCGTTAAGTAAGAAAGTTCCTGTATGATGCGGTCATCCGTACGGGTAAGAACATTGATTTCCGCCATGAGTCTGTTATAATTACCCACAAAAGTAATGACGGCGTCTTTTACGGTCTCTTTATCGGCTTCAACCGTTATACGTACCGGCGCATCGGATGGTTTTTTTACGGTTACGGTGATACCGGGCAGAATATCGTCTATGGTATTGGTTGTACGGGATATATCGATACCTTCCATAGAGATGACGGCATCTTGGGCAATGGAAACGGGGTTCTTCGGCTTGTAATTGATGGAAGCGCTCGGATCCATAACCTGTATGCGCTGGATCGACACGTCGCGGTGCGTATTCTTATTAACGATAGCCAGAGAAACAAGGGTTTTGCCGATCTCGGAATCAGGAATCTGAAAGGAAACCTGTGTAAAGCCGGTTGTATCTTCTACCGGTGCAAGCTCAACGCTCGTGCCGTCCGAAAAAGTCAAGGATAAAACGTCCATATCGTCAATGCGTACCGGCGGTTCGGGCGGCTTCCATTCAGGAATGGGTACCGAAGAAGGCGCTCCGTCAATAACGATGCCGTTAAATGTGACGGAACCCGTCTTAGGTATGGAAGGACCGGGCGGCGGCTCGGCTTTAGGCGGCGGCTCGGTTGCCCGGACTTTTGTGGCAGTCTCAAATGAGATCGTCAAGCCCCGGTTCGCGACCGTATTATCGGGAAACATGACGGAAGCGCCGCCCGTTGCACTTATTTTGAGGATGCCGTTGTCAACAGTAACCAATTGCGCCGCACCCTGCCGCGGCAGGGCTTGTCCTGTATGTTGTACAGCCTCTTGAGCGGTACCGTTTACAGTGGCGGCATGTATGGGGACATCTTGAAAGCGTATCTGTTGCTCCACTATACCGCTCTTGAGCGCCATGTCCAATGCGGCATTGGAGAAGATGAGATTATTCCCCGCTCCTGTGATTTTTGATTCGATAAGGAGGGACTTTTTTCCAGTCTGTACCGTTACAAAACTCGCCTCTATCTTGCCCTTACCGCGGCGGTTAAAAGCATCGACAAACTCTTTGAGAGATCCGCCCTTAAAATCGAAGGATACTTGCTCCGCGCCTGAAGAAACGGTATAGGCACCCGCTTCTACCGTAAACGAATCGTCCAAAGGCGAAGACAGAAAACGATCCGCCTGGGCAATCTGTCTAACGGTGAATTCTTTTGTCTGCGATGCGGTTTGACGTACTGCGGTACCCGTCAGCACCGACCCATCAGAAGAAGTAATAATACGATCGTTGAAAGGATTCTGAAAGGAATAAAGCTGGCGGACACTATCCCGCAGAGAAACCATGCGCCTGTTTACATCTTGCCAATAGGTCTTTTGCTCTAGTAAAGTCTCTTTTTCCTGCTCCGAGCGATCACGAGGGATGCGCTCAATTTTCATGAGGCTTTCTATTATTTCACCGGTGTTAAATCGGCTTGAAACACCGGGCATGTACACATCTGACACTATATCAGCTCATCAAACAGGATGCCTATGGTTTCTTTGATTTTACCATGAATCCTACGCAGCTCTTCCGGCGGTAGTATTTTAACTACTTTGTCGGTTTCACGATCGATCACTTTAACAAATATCTCATGAGATTCATGATCCACAGTAAATTTAAGTTTTTTGTTCAGCGTAAAACTTATCTGCTCCAAATCTTTCACCACTTTATCAACATTCAACGGCTCTGATTCATCTTTGCTTACGGATAGAGATGAAGTAATGTTGTTAATCGCTGAAATTTTCCGTCCGGCTGTCTTTGTTAAAGGCAACCGGACGGTGCCGCTTCCTTGCGCATACGCCGATTCATTTATAGCTGCCACCATTTGCATACTCATAGCGTATCTCCTTTGTTTTTAAATTTTCGGTTATTTTCGGTAAAAACTCAAGAGCAACTCTAAAACAAATGTTTTCGGAGTTGCTCACACTATAAAGAGACGACATCCAGGTGTCTCTTCGTATTTTTAATAAAGACTATAAAAGCTGCAACGCCGTCTGCGGCTGCATATTAGCCTGTGCGAGAAGCGCTGTTCCTGTACGCGACAAAATGTTGTTCTTGGTGTACAATACGGTTTCGGCTGCGATATCGGTATCCCGTATGCGTGATTCCGCGCCTTGAAGATTTTCCGCAGCAATTTGAACGCCGTTAGAAGCCGTTTCAAACCTGTTCTGGAATGCGCCAAGGTCGGCTCGTTGTTTAGAAACGATTTTCAGAGCGTTATCTAATGTCTTGATAGCGGCATTTGCTTCATCGGCGGATGTAAGCTTTAGACCGTCAATACCAAGCGCCTGCGTGTTCATGTTTTCCACATAGAATCGCTCGTTCTGATACTCGTTAGCGCCAACCTGAAGATGCATAATGGTTGATGATTCTCTGCCGAATGATCCGGTTAAAAGCAAGATACCGTTGAATTGGGCATGAGAAGCGATACGGTTCACTTCATCGACAAGTTGGGACACCTCGACCTGAATCTGTTCGCGGTCATCTTCGGTATAGATACCGTTTGCCGCCTGCACGGAAAGGTCCCTGAGCCGGTGTAGAATATCCTGCGTTTCCTGAAGGTAGCCCTCGGTTGTCTGAATAAAGGATACGCCGTTTTGGATATTTTTATCCGCCTGATTCAAACCGCGGATCTGGCTGCGGAGCTTTTCGGAAACCGCAAGCCCTGATGCATCATCCGCGGCTCTGTTTATTCGCTCTCCCGAACTGAGCTTCTCAATATTACCGTCCAACCGGGTTTGTACAATACCGATCCCACGATCGGCGAATTGAGCGCTTAAATTATGATTTATTACCATTTGTTATCTCCATAATAAAAAAAGGATCGCCTGTCAAATTTTTACGACTTTAACCGGGCGGCTACGGCTGCCCGTTCGTTATTGACAAGCGATCCTTACGCTATACATACTCCTCATGTAAGTCCGTACGGTCTCGCATAAGCGAAGCCGTACGGATGTTACGCTGCCGCCAGATTACTGGAGCAGTTGAAGCGCCGACTGACTGCGCTGATTTGCCTGAGCCAGCAAAGCGGTACCGGACTGAGACAGAATCTGGTTCTTGGTGTAAGCAACAGTTTCCGCCGCAATGTTGGTATCGCGGATACGGGATTCGGACGCCTGAAGGTTTTCAGCGCCGATGTCAATACCGCGAATGGCGTGTTCCAGACGGTTCTGATACCCGCCAAGATCTGCCCGCTGCTTGCTGATGGCCTTAAGCGCGCTGTCGAGAGTACCGATAGCGGCATTTGCTTCGTCCGCACTCTGGAGAGAAATGGGTCCCTGCTCGCCGCCGATTCCAAGCGCGCTAGCGTTCATGTTGCCGATAAAGACCTGCTCGCGCTGATCCATGTTGGCGCCGATGTGGAGATACAGAGCTTCTGCACCGCCGTCCTGGGCATACCGGCCGGTAAGCATATTCAAACCGTTGAACTGGGCATGAGAAGCAATGCGGTTCACTTCGTCAACAAGCTGGGACACTTCCACCTGAATTTGTTCGCGGTCATCGGCGGTATAAATACCGTTGGCGCTTTGAACGGCAAGTTCACGTAGGCGCTGAACAATGTCCTGGGTTTCCTGCAGATAACCTTCGGTTACCTGAATAAAGGAAATACCGTCTGAGGCATTGGCAGAAGCGCGATTCAAACCGCGGATCTGGCTGCGGAGTTTTTCGGAAACAGCGAGACCGGAAGCATCATCGCCGGCGCGATTGATACGGAGACCGGAAGAAAGTTTCTCGATGTTCTTACCAATACTAGTTTCGGTAACACCCAGCGAGCGATCGGCAAACTGAGCACTTAAATTATGGTTGATGATCATAATCATCCTCCCTGAAAAGATGTGCCGGTAGCATCCATGCAGCCGGCAGGGTACAAGACCAAAGGCCTTTATATGTACCTCTTGTAGAAAATATACCATTACTATTATTTTTTTGCAAGTGTCTATTGCTTTTTTTTTGCTTTTTTGACCATTTTTTCGTTGATTAGAGCGTTATAAATTAAAATATTCTATCCGATTCCATAGACCCAAAAGCGTTTTTGCAAATATCGGCGGAGCGTCAATTTTGTAACGGGCGCTTCGGCTTGAACAGCGTCAACAAGCCGGCGACGGTAAAATATGTATGAGAGAGACGGAAGGCATTTACGCGCTCATGTCTGATTATTGCGGACATCGCGTATGGATGTGGAGCCGGATCGGAGTACGAGCAATGAAGATTAGACCGGCGGATCAGAGAACTTACCGATCCGCCGGCGTCATAAGGCTATGATATAGTAGCTGATAAGGTAAAAGAGATAGTCCTAATCGCTCGTACTTCGGTAGCGGTGAGATGAATTCCCCTATAGAAATAAAGCGGGGCGTTTTTTGTTGGCGTTGCCAATGCTAATCGGCCTGAAGGTATTAGACCCGCCGCGAATAACAATCATTATGTGAATAGAATCCGTTCTTGTCCTATTGCGCGGGCAAGCGGTGCAATACGGTGAAGACCGGTTAGGCAACAGCAGGTAGGCGGTCCAAGACCACACCGCGTTCTTCTTCTCAGTCCTTTTCTCCGCCATGTTGTGCGGAGCGACTGCACCACAGCATCGTCAAAGCCCGTCGTCCGCGGCGTTTTCAGAGGCGTTTTCAGAAACTTGCCTCCGCTGCTCGTAAATTGCGCGCTTACTTCTATAAATGGCAGCTTCCCACGGCCGGCGCGGGTAATAATCAAAAACTGCGTGTTTTTATTCTCCGCGAGCCGCCTCCGCCTTGATTCGCCCGCTTGTCCCCGCGTTCACAAAATACACGCCGCAGGATGGGTCGTCTCCGTCTATTTTGATCTTGCCGTCTATAATTTTTGCATTCCATCCGGACGGCTGCTGGTCGTTGACGCTGCCCATCCTCATGTCCGTTACCTGATCTATAAAAAGCCGCAATTATCCCCCGGTGTATACCCCGGCAATCACACTGCGTTTATCGTTGCGTGAACACGCCCCAGAGAGCGTATCACCGGAACAAAACCCGTTCTTTTCCTTTCCTCAATGGCTTTCTTGGTTAAGCGCCAAACTCCGATTTTTAATCGGCATCTGGACTTCCCCCGATATGATGGACAGTAGGTTAAGCAGTGCCGTAATGTGTTAATGCTATCGGTATGGCATAGCCGAGCGCCGAATGTCTACGGCGCTTATTATAATACCGTTCAATATACTCACATACCTCTACCCTCTCCTCCTCTTTTGAGTGTCTCCCTTCTACCTTATCCACTTCCGCTTTTAACGTCTTAAAAAACTCTCCGCACAGGCATTGTCCCAACAGTTCCCTTTCCGGCTCATACTCTGTCTGACTTGCGGACACCACGCCGACAGCGCGTCTCGAAATTCTTTACTGCAATACTGTACTCCCCGGTCCG